>CALHRJ010000163.1 GCA_938038395.1 uncultured Deinococcales bacterium
GATTATGTCGGTGGCAATCCTGCCAACTTTACTTTTGTGCTGATGGGCTTACAATTATCAATCTTTGCCTTTATCCTTTTTTGGGGTTGGATGGCTCGTAAGATTGGCAGAAAAAATGTTTACTACATTGGTGTGCCATTCTGGATAGTTGTGCAAGTAGGGCTATTCTTTGTGCAGCCTGGGCAGATTACTTTAATGATGATTCTGGGCATCCTCGCAGGTGTTGGTGTAAGCCTTGCCTTCTTGATTCCTTGGAGCCTCTTACCTGATGTTGTGGATCATGATGAGTTACAAACTGGGCAAAGACGGGAAGGTATTTTTTACGGCTTTTTTGTCTTCTTGCAAAAATTTGGCATAGCGATAGGTTTGTTTGTTCAAGGACTAGTTTTGCAGTACTCAGGCTATATTACGGTTACAGATGGCACACTTCCTGTTCAACCAGATTCTGCGCTTATGGCAATTCGTGTTTTGACTTCGCTTGTGCCGATTATATTTTTGATTCTAAGTCTTATAGTTGTTTATAGAAATCCGATTGATGCAAAAAAGCTTAAAGAGATTCAAGATGAGTTAGCCATACGACGGTTAGCCAAGGCAGATATATAGTTCATCTATAGTCTTGGAATGACTTCTAAATAAAATGATTGGCTTCAAATTACTGACTGAGCCTAACTAATCGCACGGTCTTTTGATATTTTGACAAATCAAAAGCCTATAGTTGATGTGAATAACTACAGGCTTCTTTCTTTTAATACCAAATCACAATTAATTGCTTAGACTAAAAACTAACAACACACCTACCATCTATCCCTAAACAAAATTAGTTGGACTATCTGGTGTTCCTGGAATCTTTAGTTCCTGACCTACTTGAATATAATCAGGGTTATCAACGCCATTTGCTTCAGCAATTTTCATGTACCACTTTTTACCTGCATCACCATAATAGTGTAATGCTATATGCGACAAGGTATCGCCTGATTTGACAGTATAGACTATATCACCATCATCATCCGTAGTATTAAGAGCTTTCGCATTTTTAACAACTTTGAGAAGTTCTTTATTTACAGGAGCAACCTTCTCAACCTCAGCTACTATTGCATCTAGCTCTTCTTGTGACTCCACTGCACCTCGTAAGATTACTTCATCATCTCTTTGCACGAGTTCTATTGGATTCTTATCTAGCTTCTTCTTTTTAATCGCTTTAAGTGCCTGCTGTGCCCTACTGAATGGATTGATCCTAATCGCATCAACTTTATCATCTGCATCATTTTCTTTTGTACTTAATGCAGGCGCAAGTTTAGGAGCAGCTTTAGACGCTGTGTGAGGCACTTCTAAAGCAGGCGCTAGTAGCGGTGCTAACTTAGGTCGCTTAGCCACTTCAGCTTCAATCTTCTTACGGTGTTCAGACACCTTAGACTCATCCACTTTGACATCGCTTAAATCAACATCATCAATACCGTTGATACTTTCCGCAACCATTTCCAGAAGTTTAAGCTGTTCTTTGACAGTTACCTCACCACTAAAAATTGCTTTAGACTTCTTTACTTTGACTTTTAAATCAAGCGTGCTCAAAACTGGATTTTCCTTCAACTCTTCTTCAAGTCGTGCCTTCGCATCTTTACCAAATGGCCACATAATCTCACTCCAAATTTTAAATTTTTGGCGACAGAAACTATATCGCCAAACCCTATGGCTAGTATACTTTATATTTCAAGAGTTATGCTTATTCGCTACAGTCGCTATTAGTAGTGATATTCCTTTTCACAAAGTAACCAGGTGCAAAAAAGTACCACAACTTCGTCACAGACTCAAAATAACTAGGAGAGTCTGAGAATGAATTATAGGTACAAGACTTGCCCTAAGCATTAAAATAGAATACTTGCACAGTCATAAAAACATATTGTCTGCTATTGATGTTGTCATAAAAAAAGCCCCCATAGATAACTATCTATAAGGGCTATAAATCTATAAGAGCTATGAGAATTTCTAGCGTAGCTATTACATTACTCGTAATAAATTACTTCAAACTTTATTTAACAAAGATATCTTTTGCTTTATATTTAACTGCTAGCAAGTAGTAAAAGGCTAAACGAGATTTTGCACGTGAGCCTTTCATTTTTTCGCAAACGTCTTTGATTGCTTTATCGAGCTTTTCGTCTGACTCTGTTCTGCCAAGCTTCTTCTTTAAAAAATTTTGACGAATACGCTTGAGTTCTTCAGGGTCACCACAGGCAACACTTTCTGAATCCTTCTTACTCAAAACCAATCTATAGGTCTTGGTCATTGCCTCTAGTAGACCTTTATCTACTTTTGATGCATACTTAGCAACAGCCTCTTGGTGCTTCTCAATACTTGCCATAACACTTCAACTCCTTAAATTTTTATTTTCTTGAGTATAACACTTTTCTTAGTACTCAACGCAACATTTGATGAACTAACTATTAATCAGGTGCATTTCAGCTAAGGCTAAAAATAGATGTGGCACAGTTAGAAGTTGTTTACTTTCTCAAAACTTCTGAGCTGCATAGCAATAAATCAAATGTTGCTTTAGATTATAAAGCTTTTACTGTCACTATACATTATAGGTATCAGTTATTATGATGGACCATTTCAATTAGTAGTTTATAACATTAAGCCTTATAAAGCACGTTCACGGCTCGAGCTATGCTAAACTACTAAACAAACAGCTTTTGAAACAATACCTTATGAAACAACACCTGTGGTTTATTCACGGCAATCTTCAACAACCTACTGTCTGGGACACCCTAAGCGAACATTTAGAAGCAGACTATGAAATCCATAAAGTAAACTTATGGACAGCAAAGCAATCTACTTTTTGGTCTTGGGCCGAAGACTTTTGCAACATAGTAACTAATGTAGGTGCTCAACAAAACCACCACTTAATC
>CALHRJ010000164.1 GCA_938038395.1 uncultured Deinococcales bacterium
CTATTTTTCGTAACTTACTTTGCAATGAACTATGGTTTTGAAAAAGCTGTTCCAGATCAAATAAGCGTTATAGAAGCTATGTTTTGAACGAGGATATATATTCCTTTGCTTGTTCTTTCCATTGACCCCATGGTGACCAAATCCTCATAGATATGCCACTGTTAAAACGTTAGACTTTAGCATGTTTTCGTCATACCGATTAGTTTCTAGAGTAGTTATAGGATGTATTTTTTGTTTTTTAGTTCCAAGTGTTTCCTTTGCGCAATTTGGGCAATTGTCGAGAGAAATCCGCTTACAGGCGATTGGGGCTGTTGTGAAGCTCGAGCCCTTCGATAACTCCGATGGACTCTTTGAACCTTGGTCTGGTACAGGGAGCATTATCAGTCCCGATGGCTATATCCTCACCAATTACCACGTAGTTAGCTCAGAAGAAACAGGCTTACCGCTAGAACATGTTGCAGTCTTTACTCAAGAAGCAGACAAGGCCTACTTAGAACCAACTCACACCCACTGGGCAACCTATATAGCAGGCTATAAAGATATAGATTTAGCGCTCTTAAAAATATCAGAACGAGTTGATGAAACACCACTAGAAGAGAGCTTTGATTTCATCTTACTAGCAAATCCCTTTGACCTCATTCTCGGTGATCCACTAACCGTTATTGGCTATCCAGGAATTTCAGGCGATACCATCAGCTTTACCGCAGGCGCCCTTAGTGGCTGGTTAGGTGAAGATAGCATAGGCGGTGGACAAGACTGGATTAAGAGCGACGCCAAAATTAGCGGTGGTAATTCAGGTGGCGCTGTACTTAATAATAACGGCCACCTAGTGGCTATTCCTACTGAAGTCTACTTTGACGATAGTGAGCAAGAAAACCAATACTACTTTAGACCCATTTCACTTGCTTGGCCAATGCTTGACGAGTACGTAGCAGGTTTAAATATTCCAAAAAACAGACAAACCGTTACCACAGATGATATTGATATCACCCTGTTAGACACTAACGAAACACGTCAAATGGCAACCACAGGTACTGAATCTGGACTTGAAGAAAGCATCCTCGCTGGTAAAACAATCGAAAACATATTAGCCCCTGATAACTCACTCAATCTTGCCTATCATACCTATATCTATACGCTAGACAAAGACATCCCCGTCCTCACTTTTATAAATAACGGTCACGGTTACGACATAGACTTCGCAGTTCATGACGAAGAAATTAGCTACTATGATAAAGCGATTTATTCAGATTTTAGCCGAGGACAAGAAAATATCTTCAGTATTTTAAATCCAAAAAGAGGTACCTACTATATAGATGTTGTTAATTCACTAAGTTATCCAGCTAGTTACGACATTGAGGTAATAGAAGGTAGCTTAAACACTGCAAGCAGTAGCGCAGAAGCGTTATCCTCAGGCTTTTATGGTTATCTAGGAATCGGTGAATCCATAACAGCAGTTTTAAGCGAAGACGAAGGTCCAACAAGCCATTTCTACGATGTCATCGTCCCAGATGGTCTCAAGAGCATCAAAGTAAAGGTAGTGGGAAAACTCAAAAATGGTACCCCAGGAGATGTAGACATGATTATGAATGTCAACCGACCTATAGGTCGCTTAGCTGAAGTTGACTATAGAGACACCAGCCGAAAATCACAAGCTGGCTTTACAATTCAAAAACCAGAAGAGGGTTACTTAAGTCTTGAAGTCATGAACTACCAAAATAACTTGATTGAATACACACTAACCGTAAGCTATCAATAGCACGTCATTCTGCGAAGAATGCTTACTTATCAAAATCTGAAATAGCACCAGTCACAACCAACCACTCAGCATCTGGTCCTTCAAAACCGAGTTGATAACTATTCAGAAAAACTGCCACTTTTTCAATGGTTTCACTTTCAGTAAATCGCTGATAAAAATATACTTCTCTGATTACATACTCAAAAACACAACCACGACTTTCTGGTAAACTGCTGTCTTCCTGTAAAACCTGTATCGCTTGCGTTTCAGCGTCTCGCAAGGTCAGTGTCAGAATTGCTGGAGATGGATAATTTACACCATCATTAAACTCACAGTTCGTACTTGTAGCAGGCTGAGTATCTAAGGTTATCTGATAATAGTCATTTGTTGCACTATAGTCACTGTCATCAACTTTATAGCGGTACAGTGCCAGCACCGGACGCTTTGGAAAATACACGTTTTGAGAATCAGCAAAAAGGTCTGTGGGTAAGCGACTGACCATTTTTTGGCCTGTATTTTCAGGAACTATGCCAACAGAATCCAACGTACTTTGGGCATTATTTAAGTTTGCAGTGCGGACTTGTTCTAAAGATAAAGACTCTTCATCTTGTAAAAACGTTACAAATGGCGCAGCGACATAAGCATTATCATCAACATCCACCACAAAAATCTCAGATTTTGGGAAGCCAGAACCATCTTGTATACCATACTGCTCAAAGGCTAAGTATTGACCATCTTGTGAAAAACCAATAAATTCAAAAGATGCTTCACCCAAAGCCAAACAAAACGATGTAATCCATAACAAACCGATAAAGCTTAGAAGTTTTACAAGAGTTGCGCCCTTAATTCTTAACTTGTTATAAAAAAAACTAGAATTAGTGATGTTCATAAATCTAGTTTACTACCTAATTTGTTAGAGGCTGGTTATCTAGCTAAACTAGGCTAGTGGAGCTTGAGTATAGTTAGGCAACCTTAAAATTAAATTTAAAATTTAATCTGTGTTATAGTATAGCAAATGTCAACTACTCTGGAAGCAGAAATCAAAGTAAATGGTCACGAAATTGAAAGGAATGTCCTTTCAAAACAGGCTTATTCGGTCATTCGGTCACGCATACTTAGCGGTGAACTCAAACATGGGCAACAGCTTATTGTTCGTTTACTTGCTGATGAGTT
>CALHRJ010000165.1 GCA_938038395.1 uncultured Deinococcales bacterium
GGTTTTCATAAGCAGCTCGACCAAGCATAACAGCGTCAACCTGTTTTAAATGCTCATCGCATTGCTCCCACGTGGTTATACCACCATTAATTTCAATCTCTAACTCAGGAAACGCTTGTTTGAGTTTGTAAACATCATCATAGCGAATTGGCGGAATTGTTCTATTTTGTTTAGGGCTAAGACCTTGTAACCATGCTTTTCTAGCATGAACCGTGAACCTATCAGCACCAGACTGTGAAACAATATCCACAAAGTTGTGCATATCCTCGTACCTGTCTAAATCATCTATGCCAATTCTGTGTTTGACAGTTACTGGAATGCTCACAGCACTTTTCATAGCTGAAACACAATCTGCCACAAGCTCAGGACGTGCCATCAAACAAGCCCCAAAGCTACCACGTTGCACACGATCACTTGGACAACCTACATTTATATTCACTTCGTCATAGCCATAATCTTGTGCAATTTTGGCACATTTTGCCAAATCCTCAGGATTATCGCCACCAAGCTGTAAAGATATTGGATGTTCTTCAGGTGAATAAGACAATAGGCGTTCGCTATCGCCATGCAAGATTGCACCTGTGGTAATCATCTCGGTATAGAGCAAGGTTTTTTTCGTGAGTTGGCGCATAAAAAAACGGTAGTGCCTTGTAGTCCAGTCCATCATAGGTGCGATGCTAATGGGGTATTTGGGGGCTACAGGCGTCATGGCTTTATTTTAGATGATATTTGTTGTGTTTGGTAGGGGAGGGGTGCGTCCTACTGAAGGTTGAATGTATAATTGGGTTAGTCAACAAGTTCCTAAATTTCAATAAAACGTAGTTTGGAAGTTTTCAAAAAGCGAAAAACTTCTAATTTTCTTAAATCTTTTTCTAACCTTTGATTAAACGCACCCTAGGAAAGGTTAAGGGTGCTCGGGTGCCTTTAAACATATCAAGGCTATTTAGATTTTAAGCTTAACTAAGGTTTGTTGGACTGTAATTGGTGACAAACTAACTATATAAACCCACTTAATTACAACCACTGATGTAAAACTACTTAAACCTTGTTAGTTACTGACTATATTATTTAAAGACTATTTCGGTAATTCTCAACTTTCCCTATCAAATCCCTACGTTATTTTCGTAACTAGTTAATCTATCAGTAATAACATAATCCTATCGTGTTAATACTTTGTGATGGTAATTCACACAAAGCCTTAATACTTTAGGGGCACAAATGCGAAAAAACAACTTTTGTAATACCAAGCAAATCATCACTATAATGATGATTCTTATTTCAATGTCATTTATAAATACGGGCTTTTCTCAAGAACGTTTTACACTTTCTGTAGTTCCGCAATTTCCACGCTTAGTTATTCACGATGATTGGCAGCCATTGCTCGATTACTTGAGTGAAGCTGTTGGTGTTGAATTTGAACTATCACTTCAAGATACAATTCCTCTTTTTGAATCTGATTTTCTGGAAGCTAAGCCTGATTTTCTTTTTTTGAATCCTTATCATACAGTAATGGCAAAAAATGCACATGACTACATTCCACTTTTAAGTGATGGTTCTAGAAAATTAAAAGGTATTTTAGTTGTGCCTTCATCTGGTGATATTGAGACTATCGAGGACTTGCATAATACAACTGTTGCTTTTCCTGCTCCAAATGCTTTTGGTGCATCGCTATATATGCGAGCTTTACTTGCTAATGATATTGGCATAGACATAACCCCGACCTATGTAGAAACCCATGCCAACGCTTATCGACATACTTTGATTGGCGAGGCTGCTGCTGGTGGTGGTGTTTATAACACTTTCCGTAAAGAGTCAGAAGAGTTTCAGGCTGCACTGAAGGTGCTTTTTGAAACGCCAGGGGTTACGCCTCATCCTTTGGCAGTTCATCCGAGAGTTTCAGAAGATATTCGTGACGCTGTTGTTGCGGCGCTGCTCGAGCTCACCCAAACAGAAGACGGACGTGCAATGTTGCAATCCGTTCAACTCAGAGAGCCAGTAGCAGTCACTTATGAAGAACACTATCAAATCTTAGAAGATTACAGCTTAGAAGACTTTGTAGTTATATCTGAGTAGTCAGTTCCCTTTTCCTCTTAAAGTAATATTTAAAGCAGCATCTATATGATAACAACGACAAATCCCCGTGTTTCACAAGCTAGTTCGCGAAGAGCTATTAACTTTTTATGGCTCCGCAACTTCCATTTTCAAGTCACACTCTTGATGTTTGTGTTGACCACCGTCGCATTTGGACTTTATGCTTGGAATACAAGCCGTCAACAAAGTGTGTTTATCGTGGATTCAATTAAGAGTACTGGAATTGCCCTTTCACAAAACTTGGCAGTAGATAGTGCCAATCAGTTAATGCGTAAAGATTATGCGAGCATTGAGCTACTCCTTAAGCAATATGCAAAATTACCCAATGTTACGGGTGTGTCGTTAATCGATGCAGATGGTAAGCCAATTAGTCAAGTTGCAGTAGTAGATAGTAAAACTGTAGTTAATTATGACTATAGTGTGGTAGACAGAATACAGCTAACTCGGCATACTGAACTTATAAATAATCAACGGAGCCTATCAGTTTGGGAACCAATTATTGTTGGTAAAAAGACGATTGGGTTTGTAAGGATTTATTTAAGTCTTGACCAAGCGTTTAATGAACGTGAGCGTCTATTCTTAAGTACGATAGGGTTCGGATTGTTAGGAACGATTGCCTTACTACTTCTTGTCTTTTTGTATTTTCGTAGACCCCTACAAGCAATTCAAGACGCTAGTGATTTTGCTGCTACCTTAGATCGACACCGTGGTGAAACCTTAGAAGTATCGCGCTTTGCAAAAGAATTCGAACAATTAGGTCAATCCCTGAATTTGGTTTCGCAGAAGTTGTTAGAACAAGAACAAAAAGTTATAGCTAGTAGTTCAGAAGCTAAAAAGTTGGCGATGGTTGCCAGTAGAACCAATAACGCTGTCATCATTACCAATGCTAAAGAAGAAATTGAATGGGTAAACGAAGGTTTTGAGAGAATAACAGGCTACAGTCTCAATGAAATTATAGGAAAACGACCGTCACAGTTTTTACAAGGTGAAGATACTGATCCAGAAGTTCGTAAATATTTGCGACAGCAATTAAACGCACAAAAAGGTTGCGAAGCTGAACTCATAAACTACAGCAAAGATGGTAAGCCTTATTGGATCAATATAGCTATACAACCTATTTTTGATAATCAAGGTAAGTTGCAAAATTTTATTGCAATTGAAAGTGATATTTCTGCGCGTAAAAAAGCAGATGAACAGCTTTACGAAGCTAAAATTGAAGCTGAAAAAGCTAACCTAGCCAAGAGCGAATTTCTTTCTAGAATGAGTCATGAGTTACGAACACCGCTGAATGCTATTTTGGGATTTGCACAGCTGCTCGAGCTCGACGAATTAAACAAAGAACAAGATGATTCAGTAAACCGTATCTTAAAAGCAGGAAAGCATTTATTGGCGCTTATCAACGAGGTATTAGACATCTCAAGGATTGAAAGTGGTGGTATGGCCTTATCCATAGAACCAGTTTCAATAAAAATGGCAGTAGAGGATGTACTCCGACTTTCGCAGCCACTTGCCACAGAGTCAAGCATTACACTTGCTACTCACGAAAGCTTAACAGAAGACTTAGTTGTATCTGGCGATTTACAGCGAATCAACCAAGTGCTACTCAATCTAATATCAAATGCAATTAAGTATAACCGTCCTAATGGCAGTGTTATTGTTAGTTGTGAAGAACAGTCCAATCAAACTTTACGTCTATTTGTGAAAGACACTGGACTAGGCATTAAAGAAGAGTATTTTGACCGCCTTTTTGTTCCTTTTGATCGTTTAGGAGCAGAACAATCTTCTATTGAGGGTAGTGGCATCGGCTTAGCGCTAATAAAGCAACTACTCACGGCTATGGATGGCGCCATAGGTGTTTCAAGTATTGTTGGAGAAGGCACAACTTTCTGGGTTGACTTACCTAGAGCTGAAAATACTCATAATGATACTACCGCGACGCTAACAGCATTACCTGTAGAAGACCTAGTTTCAGAAAACAGTGATAAATCAACAGTAGTCTATATAGAAGATAATGTGTCTAATTTAGCACTTGTTGAAAAAATCTTGTCTCGCATGGGGAACGTAAATCTGTTAACTGCTATGCAAGGTCAAGAAGGTTTGGAACTTATCGAAGCGCAACAACCCGACTTAGTTCTTCTGGATTTGCATCTACCAATTTTAGGTGGTGAAGCAGTGCTTGAACGTTTAAGAGCAGACGAAAAAATGCGATCTCTTCCTGTGGTTGTTGTTAGTGCAGATGCCACACCAAAACATATAGAACGCCTTTTAGATAAAGGCGCCAACGATTATTTAACAAAACCACTGGATGTACAGGAGTTAATTGACTATGTACAGAAATATATAGGAGCAGCATGAACGACTCAATTAAAGAATCTAATATTCTAATTGTTGATGATACAGTTGATAATCTCGTTTTTTTAGAACAGTTACTTGCACGCAAAGGCTTTAGGAATGTTGTATCTTTATCCGATAGTCGTTTGGTCATGGAACAAATAGAAAAACAAGAACCAGATATTATTCTTTTAGATCTTATGATGCCACACTTGACTGGCTATGACATATTGAGGTCGGTTCGAGTAAAATACGATGAATCTGTGTTTTTACCAGTTGTAGTGCTGACAGCAATTACAGACAGAGAAGCGCGTCAAAAGTCCTTAAGTGTTGGCGCAACTGATTTTTTAACGAAACCTCTGGATATCATAGAAGTGTCTCAACGTGTTAGCAATCTCTTAAAAACACGCTATATGTACAAAGAACAGGTAAAACAGAGTAGTATTTTGGAAGCTGCGGTATTAAACCGCACCAAAGAATTGAACAAAAACTATCAAATTCTACAAGACATGAATCAAACACTCGATGAGACTAACATCGAGATAGCTGATCGACTGGCCGAAGCTGCTGAATATAGAGATGACGACACAGGTAAACACACCTTTCGTGTAGGTAATATGTCAGCCCTAATTGCTACCGAAATGGGTATGCCTAAAGAATTTGTAGAACTTATTCGCAAAGCTGCTAGATTACACGATCTAGGTAAAATTGGCATAGCAGATGCAATTCTATTAAAGCCGGCTAAGCTGACCGAAGATGAATTTAAGGACATTCAAAAACACTGTGAAATAGGTGCAAAGATATTGTCTGGTGGAAAAAGTGCCTTATTGCAAATGGCTGAAAAAATCGCCTTATCTCATCATGAGCGCTATGATGGTAAAGGGTATCCAAATGGTTTGTCACAAGATGAGATACCAATTGAAGCGCGAATTGTTACAGTTGTTGATGTATACGACGCCTTAACGCATGAACGTCCTTACAAGAAGGCATGGCCACGTGAGGAAGCTATAAATTATATCACTGCCCAAAAATCGCAGCAATTCGATGCAGCAGTGGTGGAAGCATTTTTAAGGGTGATTCAGCATCGTAGTGATGAAGTTGAGTTCCTTGAACAAGTTACGGATCCTGATTTGGTAGCAGCATAAATGTCAGTCTTATACTGTGTTCGAAAGTGTCCGAAAGTATATGTAGTACAAAATGAGTTAGAACTATTATTTGCTCAATCACATTCCCTAAGCCACGTAGATAAATTTGTAAACATCACATCAGACTAAACTACAGATGTAAACGGTATTGGAATTAAGCATAAACAATAAACTTAAGAAGATGCTTTTTTGAACATAGTATCCTCAGAATTACCGCTATACTCTAAAAGGTATGGACAGATTCAAAGATAATTCTTGGGTTATAGCTTGTATCGCAATTCTAGTTGGTGCAGTTGTTGGACTAATTTACTATGGTGTGTTTTCTGCATTGGGCGAAATATTTTCAATTGCATTTATCTTTTTTGTTCCCACTGTTATGGGAGTAGTTGCAGCGTTACTTACGCCAAAAGATAAACCAAAACGAGCTTATAGCAATGCTGCTCTAGCGATTTTGATAGTCTTTGTTGTTACTGTGGCTGCACTATATGAAGGACTTGTATGTTGGGTGATTTTAGCTCCGATTGCACTTGTTGCTGCATTTGTCGGTGTGTTTATCGTTAATTTATTTAGAGGCAGGCGGGCTGGAAAAGTTCAAATCCTCTACACGCTTATTTTCCTGCCAGTAGTTGTCTTTCCAATTGAAAATCAAATTCCAGATGCAACGATTTATCAAACAACACACAACAGCATAGTTATAGAAGCGTCTGTCGAAACAGTTTGGCATGCTATTAAAAGCGTTCCGACTATTCAAGAATCTGAATATCATACAAGCTGGACCCACCGCTTAGGGTTTCCTCGTCCGCTTGCTGCTACCTTGTCGCATGAAGGTGTTGGTGGTGTCCGAACTGCTGGCTTTACCAGTGGCTTGAGCTTTTTAGAAGAAGTGACTGACTGGCAACCGAACAAAACTTTGGCCTTTAGCATCGTGGTACAAGGTGAACCAGAAGAGAGAATTGCTTTTCCCCTAGGACCAGAAATCGGTGGGCGCTTTGTAGATGTTGAGAGTGGTCGCTATACCATTGAAGTTATTGACGATACGAAAGTAGTACTTCATTTAGTAAGCACACAAAGACTTACAAGTAAGCTTAATGCCTATGCTGGTTTTTGGGTAGATGCTGTTATGGGTGATTTGCAGAGTACGATTTTAGAAGTGATTAAATCTCGGTGTGAGAATGGGACTCTGGCAGAACATGAGACAGACTATGAGATAGAGTATGAGTTTGAAATACGAAAAACTTTATAAAAACGAACGCAACGTTTTAGGACAGCCAACACAGGAGTTTGTTGATTTCTTTAATAGCCTCAAAGAAGTAGAGTTGAATGTTCTAGACCTAGGTTGTGGACAGGGGAGAGATGCGCTGTTTATAGCTCGTTTGGGTCATTCTGTTTTTGGTGTTGATATTTCCCCTTCTGGCATTGCCCAAATGCTGGACGATGCTATGGCAGAGAAATTAGATGTTAAGGCTGAGTGTATTGATGTTGTTGACTTTAAACCTTCTGATAGCTATGGCATTGTACTTATTGATAGAACGCTGCATATGCTTGCAGCAGAAGATCGACTCAGAGTACTATCTAATATTGAAACTTCGGTAGAAAAGCTTGGATACATATTGATAGCAGATGAAAATAAGAATTTGCAAGCGATGCGAGACTTCTTTAGCAGCAGTCAATTTAATTGGGAAGTTCTTAAAGATAAAAAAGGCTTTTTGTTTCTTCAAAGGATGTAGTTTGGGTGCGTCCCGCTAGAGGTTGAACGAATATCTAGGCTAATCATTAGATTATTCCATTTAACAGGGACGCACCTTGGAAGTTTTTTAAAAAGCAAAAAAACTTCTATTTGTGCTAACCCCATTTTCAACTCTGGCTGGGACGCACCCATGTAGTTTAATAATTGATGTAGTTTAATAATTATAGTGTATTCTATTCAGTTATTACTCATTAAAGATTTTATATACTAAGCTCTATGCGTAATATGCGTAACTTCCTTCTTCTGCTTTTGTGCAGTCAGTTGTCTGTGGCTTTTGGACAGTATGCAGAAGCGATTGCAACAAGAAACATAGCACAGGTTGAAGCATTAATAGCCTCAGGTTTGGATGTCGACCAGCCTATTGCCAGTGGTGGTACGCCACTTATGGCTGCTGTCGCAACCAATCAATATGATATTGCTGAACTTCTAATTAATGCGGGTGCATCACTTACACCTTTGCAGAAAGATAAAGATGTTGTGCAGGATAGTGTTGTTGGGCAAGGTAGCGTGGTTATGAAACTGGCAGCAAAATACGCCAGTCCAAGGTTGGTTGAGCGTTTAATTGAGCTCAATGTACCACTAGATGATACGCTTATAGAACTTGCCTATGTTAATCGCACGACTTCTGATTTACCCCAAGTGGTTCAACTTTTACTAGATGCTGGCGCTTATTTAGATGATACCTTAGAAGGCTACGATTTGTTGGATCAACGCTCAGCCATAGATTTTTTTCCTTGTATCGAATATATCTATGATGCGCCT
>CALHRJ010000166.1 GCA_938038395.1 uncultured Deinococcales bacterium
CCAATTCCAGATAACGTATTTACAAAAGCATACGTTGAACGTGTAAATAGATAATGAAATTTGCTAAAGGTTTTTTACTCGCATTATTTGTAGGTACTGCATTAGTTGCAGTACCTACTGTTTCATTTGCGCAAGATGATAATAGCGCTTTAGAGGATAGTCTCTTTGGCGGCAGTGAAGACAGTAAAGATAGTGAAACTGAAGAAGGTGTCGATGAAGATGCACTCTTCGGCGGTGGCAGTAGTGACACCAGTGACGAAGATGCGCTTTTTGGTGGTAGTGATGATTCTAGTAGCGAAGATGACCTATTTGGTGGTGGCGGATTAGTTTCTGACATCGTTGAATCAGATTCCGTTGCCTCTGATGAACTACTAACTAATGAAGCTGTGGACATCGGTGGACGTATTAGTAGTTCTATAAAACTGACCTATGACCCAGACGAAGAGAACTTTGAAGATGCTTTCACTAGTGGACTAGATAACTTAAGTGCTCGTTTGTTTTTAGATGCTCGCCCAAGCACAGACCTACGTGGTCTTATTAAAGGCAATATTGATTATGATACCGATGACGGCATCAGCTTTGACTTACGCGAAATGTTTGTAGATACAGATATCGATAATCAGGTCTTTATACGTGCTGGTAAACAAACCATCAACTGGGGTGTAGGTCGCTTCTTTAGTCCTGCCAACCTTATTAACATCGAAACGATTGATCCTGAAAACCCTGACGCTGAACTTGCAGGTCCAGTCGCTGCAAAAATACAGTACCCTATTGGGAACAATAACCTCACAGGGTATGCCTTAGTGGATGACATCGAAAACGGTAATCCAATTGCGCTAGCATCACGCTATGAGTTTCTAGTTGGCGGTAGTGAGTTTACTGTCGGTGGTGTTTACCAATTCGATAATCCTTGGTCTGTCATGGGTACAGTTTCTTCGAAGATAGGTGAAGTTTCCGTTTTTGGTGAAGCAGTCCTTGAGGGTAATGTCAACAAAAAATTCATCGTAGCAGATGACAGCGTACCTCTAGGCGTTAGCGTTCGTGGGTCTGATGATTTGTACTTCTCGAGCACCCTAGGTGGTAGTTACCAGTATAGTAACGATGATGATAACTTCTCTGTATTTGTATTTGGTCAGTATTACTTTAATGGCTTAGGCTACGAAGATTTAACTGTTGCTAAAGATAACCAAGCTGCTATTGGCACATTGATTGCTCAAGGTGATCTTTCAATTGGTGATTTGTTTAACCGTGGTCAGCACTATGGTGCGCTCAGCATTAGCTCCCCAGATATTTTAGAGAGTGACTTTACGCCATCTGTATTTTGGATAGGCAACTTAAACGATGCTTCAGGTAGAATCAATCTAGGCTTGAGCTATAGTGGCATAGAGAACATAACACCAAGCTTTTCTTATAGCTATGGTTATGGCGAACGAGGTACAGAATATAGTCTTTTTGGACCAGATCAAAGTATGTCAGTAAGCGTTTCTTTAGGTGTTAATTTCTAAAGACTTTAAAAATTCAAATAAAAAAGAGGTTGCTTGTAGGCAACCTCTTTTTCTTTATCTCCATTATTGATATTAGCTTTCTAAACGCTTTGGTAGATACAAAACTAAAAGCCCCTCACGAAGGTGTGCTGTAGCATCATCTCGTAAGATTTCTTCAGGCAGTCCTATACTTCGCTGCACTAAACCTGAATATCGCTCATTCATGACTGCATCTTTTTTCCGCTTTTCAACAGTATCTCGAACATTTGGTTCAACAAATGATTCTCTGATACCTGCAACCGTTACTTCCCTGCCCTGAATAGCTATTTCGAGATTATCTTGCGATACCCCAGGCAATTCCATAACAAGCGTGTAACTATTACCTTCGTCAACCAAATCAACTTTAGGCACATCATGCCCTAATTGCTGACTGAGCTTTGTAACTTTTTCGCGCAATGCCAAGATTTCGTGCAAGTCACGTAGGGTTTCGTCATCTTTTGTAGGTATTGCTTTTTTCTCTAGATCCATAATTTTTTCGCACTTCTGTACATATAAATTAGAAATAAAATTATTAACTACATTTAGTTTAGCATGATTTAGCTAAAAATGTGAGTCTTTAGGCGTCAAGCAATATGGGTATTAGATAGTCCAACAATTATACTTCGCATTAGTGGATTTATTAAGAAGGCTCGAGCCAACCTACTGGTACTAGACTGGCTTCCGCACTATATATGCAGTTTTATCAGAACTATTAAAACCACAAGCCTCATAAAATGCATGTGTACTAGATTCTTTAGATCCTGTCATTAACATAGCTTTATAACAGCCTTGCTGCCAAGCAAACTCTAAAGTGTGTTTCATCAATTTTTGCCCTATTCCTTTAGCTCTAAATTCACCATCGGTAATAACATTCTCAATGACCGCATAGGGTGACGCTGCACGCGTAATGTTTGGAATGATATTTAGATAGCTACTCGCAATCAATTTATTTTCGAAGACAACAACAAAAATATGTAAATTTGAAGTCTCAACAATTGTTAGAAATACATTCTGATCCTGACCATTACTGAGAATCGGATCATTTGGCTGTAACTGCCGATATAACAACAACACCTGTTCAAAATCGTTATCTACTGCTTCTCGAATAACATAGTTATCTACTGACATAGTGATTCACTCTACTTCAAATACAAATTCAGGGTCAAAAACAGCTTCACCTTCAAGCAAGGTAGCAATCACCAAAGTTTTGTGTAAATTCCGCTGACGAATCTCAAAAATGTTTCTATCAAGCACAATCAAATCAGCAAACTTACCAACTTCTAGCGAACCTGTTTTATCTTCTTGATGTAGTAAGTACGCCGTGTTGATAGTCTTCAACTTAACCGCTGTTGCTAAATCTGGCACAGTTTGACCGTTTCGAGTTAACGATGCTTCTAATGATTCAAACGGTGATAGTGGTTCTGCGTCCCAATCTGTACTCAATGTGGTCATAACACCAGCATCTAAAAATTCTCGAATGGGTAGCAGTCTTTCAACACGCTCACCAATAATGCCTCGCATAAACCCAACGCTTTCACGACCTGCATTTTGTTCACCAATTTGGAAATCAGCAACAACACCAAGTTCTTTAAAGCGAAGAATGTCTGCTGGGGCGACTTGGTAGAGGTGTGTAATTCTATGGCGACGATCTGTTGTACCGTTCACGGCTCGAGCTGCCCCAATAGCATCCAACACCTGCCCCACACCCCTGTCCCCCGTAGCATGAAAATGCAATTGAAACCCCAACGCATCAAGTTCAATAACATAGCGCTCAAGAATTTTCTGCTGAAAATAATTGTAGCCTAAAGGTGCAGAAAGCGGACTAGCAGGCGTGTTTGTATAGGGTTCATACAGCGCAGATGTACCATAACTCAAAATGCCATCAACATATAGTTTTGCTTGATTAAAGCGCAGCAAAGCATCTGGATTATTACTAAAATATTTTTTAAGTTCTCTAAGCTGCTTATCAAAATCTTTATCTGGATAAACATAGAGTGCATTGCTAGCACGCACCGTGAGTTCATTTTTCTTTTCAAGGTTTTGCCAGATACCTACATGCCCACGAGGCCAGTAGCCACCTGCATCACTCACTGATGTTAAACCATTTTCAGCAAGCTGCTCCAAAGCAACCTTCAAGCCTGTCTCGCTTGCTTCTGTTTTCCATCTACTCAGGAGCCCTGCTTTCCAAGCTACATCCTGTAAGTTCTGGTAAGCATTTTCAAAGACAACACCAGAAAGTCTGCCACTTGCTTCATCTCTATGAACCAAACCACCTTGAGGTTGTTCTCTTAGCTTGTCGTACCCGACAGCTTTAAGTGCTAAAGTATTTGCCCATGCACCATGTCCATAAGCATCCAAAATGAGCATAGGTTTCTCTGGCGAGGCACGGTCAAGCACATCTATGGGTAATTCACCCTCAAGTTCAATGCTTTCAATCAAGCCACCTGCGTAAGCTCCCGCACCTAGTACCCAATCACCAAGTACCCAATCACCATCTTCCCAATCAGCAACACAGCGTTTAGCCAAGCGCTCATAAGTAGCAAAGCTCTCCTCTAATGGAAATTCACATATAGCTTCATTCATGCCAGCTTCGATTGCATGAAGATGTGCATCTTGCATCCCTGGCATAACTAACAAACCTTCGAGGTCTACGACATTTGTATTGTTTCCGATATAGCTTTGTACATCAGCATTAGAACCAACAAATTGAATAATGCCATCTTTAACTGCAAGTGCCTCAGCCCAAGGTTGAGCATCGTTGACGGTATATATTTTTGCATTGTAAATAACTAGATCAGTAATCATAGGTTGTTGAGCACAAGAGATATTGAAAAGACTTAGGATGGCAAAGGCAAGGACTACTACTTTCATCAAATCACGCATTAAGAACTCCAAGCAAACTGGTATTTATCAACTATTTTATCACTAGTCCTAAAGTACCTCTACAAAGTCATCAAACTAGTCTTGATTGTAGCTAACGGTCCAAATATCCTTCCAAAATTGTCTTAGGCTTAAAGCTATGAAATATTTTCTTTTAATTCTTACACTTGTACTAGTTTTAGGTGCTTGTAAAAAGCCACAAACCGCAACTTCAAATACTAGTTCAAGCGGCTCGAGCACTTCACCAATCACAACAACACCTCCAACCACTTCACTTGAAGGTTTAAAAATTCGCACAGAACTTTCAGGCGACCCTGCACTCGGTGCCGCAAAATTCAACATTTATATACTTAATGATGGCGAAGGCGTTT
>CALHRJ010000167.1 GCA_938038395.1 uncultured Deinococcales bacterium
TTCAAATATTGAGCCAAACCCATCGAATACAAATTATGATTTTTTAAACCATTGAGTAGGTCATCAAATACACGCTTAAGTAAGCTTTCAAACGACAATAGTAAACTTGGAATGAATACGTCAATATCAACACTTTGGTCATTTTCTTGCGTTGCTGAGTTACTCGTTACCGATATAGGTGCGTTCATCAGGTCACTTAATTCATAGCTCGAGCCCTGAACTGTCTCGACCCCAGGATCCGTATCTAGTTCCAATTCCCCATCAAAATCCGTGTCACCATCAAATGAAGTAACTTCTATTGCGGCATTCATTCTTGATACCGATTGCTTCAACCGATCTGAAGTTCCAAGCGTATTTTTCAAAGAATTTAGGTGTTCTGCAATCGCATTTGTTGCAACTGAATCATTACTAGAATCTGTGTTGCTCAGTTCTAGATTGCTTAGTTCTAGATTGTTCAGTTCTAGATTGTTCAGTTCTAGCTTTTTTAAAACTGGCTTAGTTACAATCGTATCTACATCCACTTCTGGATTTTTACTTAAATCTTTAGGTTCATCCCCAGAATTTTCTATTACAGTATTTGTACCGTCAACATTTTTCTGAACAGACATGTGTACTGAGCAGTATTCCCAATCCTGATACTCTTTCACTATCTACCATCCCTCTTTACAATCAGGATAAGGTTTCAGCAAAGGTCAATGCTTAAGCTACAAACAATACTGATTCATCAACGAACTCATTAACGCTAATTAAATTTTAGATTATACTAGCGATTGCTATGCGACCACTAATCATACTTTTTTCTCTAACTTTACTTTTAGCTATCCCAATGTCTAAAGAGCAGACAGTTGAGGCTCAAAACACTTTTGGCAACACAACTTCTGATAGTGCTTCCGACCTTCAACTTGCGCCACTTATTCCAAACGAGATCTTTAGTCCGCCTATGCAAGATGCTACTCAGCTTATAGATGCACTTGGTTTAGATTTTGCAGAAAAACGTGTTATCAATGTCTATGAAACTGTCTCGCCCTCAGTTGTTAGCATCACAACACAAACCTACGTACCCACATTCTTCTTTGATTTAGTACCTCAAGATGGTGCAGGTTCAGGCTTCATTATTGACGATAGTGGGCATATTGTGACCAATTACCATGTTATTGAAGGTGCAACGGAGTTGTTAATTACCCTTTCAAATGGCATTAGTTTTCCAGCGGATATTGTTGGCACAGCAGAACGTAGTGACCTAGCGATTATCAAGGCTCGAGGTGCAACCAAAGAACTTTTTGTACCTGTAACTTTAGGTGATTCTTTAAACCTAAAAGTTGGTCAACGCGCAATTGCAATTGGCAATCCATTTGGTGAATTTGGTCAAACTCTAACTACAGGTGTAATCAGTGCGCTTAACCGCAGCTTACAAACCGATGATAGTCGAAATACTGAAATCAATGGCGTTATCCAAACAGATGCTGCCATTAACCGAGGAAATTCTGGTGGCCCACTTCTGGATAGCTCTGGACGAGTGATAGGCATCAACACTGCTATTTTTAGCCCAAGTGGTACGAGTAGTGGCATTGGCTTTGCTGTTCCTGTTGAAACACTAATCAAGGTATTGCCTGACATTTTAACCTTTGGTCAATACCGCAGTCCAACCTTAGGCATCCGAAATGCCTACATCATAAATCCAGAAGCTTCGCAGTTGCTTGACTTATCAGTTGAACGTGGTTTATTGATTTACAGACTAGACCAGAACAGTCCACTGATTGAAAAAGGTGTCCGAGGTGCACAGCAAGAAGCTATTCTGAACAATAGACGCATTTTTATAGGTGGCGATATTATAATTGCCATTGATGGTAATCTCATCGAAAAACAAAGTGACCTAACAACTTTACTAGAAAATAATTATGTTGTTGGTGACAGCGTTACCGTAACACTTGTACGGGATAGGGATATCTTTGATGTAACCGTTGAGCTTATTAGCAATAATTAAAGCAATAGAATTTCAACTAAAAAAGTAGCCGAAGAGAAAACTCTTTGGCTTTTTATATTGCATTTCATACGACAAACCCAAATCGTTAGGTAACTCAGGCCAAACTATTCAACCGAACTAAGTTCAATATGAAATGCTAGCAAAATATCATCATCAACCACATCACCAATTGCAGAAGGTCTTTTTATACCAAAATCACTTAAGAGAACTGTAAAGCTACCATCTACGATTAGTTTTTGATTTTCACTATTAAGTGTTATTGGCACAGACACATCTAAAGAAACATCTTTAACTGTGAGTTGTCCTGTTAAGGTTGCAGGTTGAAGACCCGATTCAGTTACTCCTTCCAAAACTAAATTTTGTGAGCTGAATTTTATTTCTGGGAACTTTTTAGTTTCAAAAACTGTGCGTCTGCCGTTTTGATCTCTGAACCAATTGCCACTATCAAAGTCGTTGGCTAAAGCTGTTATTTCTAAAGAAAAACTTTGGTCAAAGGATTCAGGGTTATAAGTTAGAGCTAGTGAGTTCGGGTTAGCCTTAGCTACAAAGTCATGATCTCGCTCATTTACATAGCCTGTATATTCAATATAACTAGCTTCTAAATCAACAGCAGCAATATCTACAGATACCTCTTGAGCAAAAGTTAAAGTGCTAAAAATCAAAAATGTCAATGCAATACAAAAATACTTCATCCTTTAAAATACAGCCTAAAGCTCGTTAGCTATGTATTGCACGATGCGAAGACAAGAAACTATGCTATCCACAAATTTACGATCTCAATGCTTCCGCTGGTTTCAAATTCGCTGCTGCTCTGGCAGGTATCCACACAGCTAAGACACTCATACTACAAACTAAGAATACATGCATTGAAATCTCAAAAATAGAATTTAAGAAAAATGGTTTGCCTTTATTTAGATAGAAAGTAAAATCTTCATTTTGAGAAAAATCAAACATACTAAATACATACATTAAGGCGAGTGCAACTCCTAAGCCCACTAGGACACCTTTCAAAGCCACAAAAAGAGCTTCTAAAACAAAAATATTACGAATATCACTTTTCTGAACTCCCATAGCACGCATTGTGCCAATTTCAGTAGTACGCTCAATCATCACCATACGATAAGAATTCATCAGCCCAACCATAATAATGATAAGGATAACCACAAAAACGCCTAGTGCTACTCGGTCAATAGTATTGGTAATAGTCTTAAAAAAAGATAATCGACTATCAATATTTTGAACCATATAAATTGTACTATCTTCAAACTCTTCTTTTTGATTCATAGGGTTAGGAGGAGGGCTGGTATCACCAGGCATAGGTGGCACTTTAGCAAAATTGCTTAGCTCAGCCCGAAATTTTTCAGAGATTACACAAATTTTATTTTCATCTTTTAAATGAATATTGAAAGTCATAAATTCAGTATCACCTATATCAACAACTGTGTTTAGTGCCTTAATATGCGTGTATCCGTCTGAGTTATAGTTATGCGTAGCAATAATCCCAGCAATTACAAAATCTTCAACATTAACTTGACCGTTAATAGTCTCCGCCCAAACTATAATCTTTTCACCAACTTCAGCGTCAAAGCCTTCTGCAACACTTCTAGCTATAATAATGCTACTTGGATTGTTTAAAAATGTGTCTAAACTGCCTTCAATAAATCGCAAAGCATTCAAGAAATCCATCTCAACGTCAGAATCAACACCTATTAACTAAACGACTCTGGACTGTAAGTCCAGAGGTTTCTTAACCCACGACTGAAAGTCGTCCCTATGACTCTTCCTTCTCAATTATGAAGTCTTTATACCCTTCTCTGTCTGACTTCCCTTCATGATGTTTCAGATAGGCTTTAACCATTTCATCTGTTATATTTCCTGTTGACCATACCCCATAACCTATCGCCCAAAAGTGCTTCCCCCAATATCTTTTCGCTAGTGATTTATATTCCCTTTGGATTAGTCTTGATGACCTTCCTTTGATCGCCTTCATTAGCTCAGATATTGCT
Source organism: uncultured Deinococcales bacterium (assembly GCA_938038395.1). Classification (GTDB taxonomy): domain Bacteria; phylum Deinococcota; class Deinococci; order Deinococcales; family Trueperaceae; genus CALGZD01. The sequence goes on from CALHRJ010000167.1 coordinate 3,991, forward strand.
AGTTTCGGTGGGTATTCTATGTGTATATGTACGTGATCTGATGATACTACTCCTTCTAGTATCCTTACGTCTTCAGCTTCTGCTACCTGTATTACTATCTCTCGTACTCGTTGTTTTATATCTCCGGTTAGCACTTTGTATCGGTATTTTGTCACCCATACTATGTGTGCACTCAGCCGACTTACCGTATGATGTCCGTATCTATA
>CALHRJ010000168.1 GCA_938038395.1 uncultured Deinococcales bacterium
ATTATTTTCATGGGCAAATATCGCAGCAGCAGTGCGATCACGCAATTCAGCACGCATAAGAATGTTTGAAACATGATTCTTTACAGTACCTAGCGTGATGCTCAAACTTTCAGAAATCTCTTGATTGGTTGCACCAGCACCGATAAGCTTTAGCACTTCTAATTCTCTATCTGTCAATCCTGTACTCGCTATAACTTCAGCGGTAGATACTTGCTGTTTTTTATGTGTATCAACCTTAGCAAGTGATTTCACCAATAATCCTGCAATTTGTGGATCAAGTTGATAAATACCTTTGTGAAGTAAACGAATGGCTTTTGCTAAATCCTCAGTTGGTAGATCTTTTAACAAGTAACCACTGGCACCTGCCTGTAGGGCTTTCACAATATACTCTTCATCGTCAAAGGTTGTGAGCATTAGAATTTGACAATCTGGATGACTTTCTTTAATTGTTGCCGTGGCAGCTATACCATCAAGTTCAGGCATGTGAATGTCCATCAAAATAACATCTGGATTGTAGGTTTTTGCTGCACTAATCGCATCCAAACCGTTTGAAGCAGTACCAGCTACAGTTAAGTCTTCTTGTAATTCCAACAAACTTGCAATACCATCTCGAATCAAACTTTGGTCATCTACAACTAAAAGCTTAATCATTCACAATCATCCTAACTCCTACTTGCTTTTAAAACTACTTGTTTTCAAACTACTTGTTTTCAAACCCTGCTTTGGAATATTCACAGCAATGCGTGTACCACTACCAAGCTCGCTAGCAATCTTTAGTTGACCGCCAACAAGCTCTACTCTTTCCTGTAAACCTTGTAAACCAAAATGCTGGTCAGGTTTTTCAGATATATCAAAGCCTACACCATTATCTTCTAGTTGAAGTTTTGCCCTATTTTCTAAACGAACCTCTATATTAATTTCCGTGGCCTTGGCATGTTTCCGAATGTTGGTTAAACCTTCTTGAATGATTCTATAAATCGCCATCAGTACTGGCTGCGTAAAGTCTGACTCATCACCAGAAAATTTATAGTTTACCTTAACTTCTTTATAACCTTTTATAAGTTCATCTAAGCTATCTGAAAGCTTAAAATCTTGGGTCCCATCAGACCTCAAAGAATTAGCACGACCACTTTTCATGCCATTTCGTACTGGCGAGGGTGCTGGTGATTCTCGCAATGAACCAACAGACTTGCGAACATCTTGCAAAGCTTCAGTCGTAGAACGCTTAGCACTATCTAGCGCCTTTCCTGCCTCAGTCGCATCAATCTTTTGAAAAGCTTTTGCCTTCTCAAGCTGAATACTCACAGCTGTTAAATGATGTCCCAAACTATCGTGGATATCTCTAGCGATTCGGTTTCGTTCAGCCACCATAGCCAACTCAGCCACTTGCTTTTGTGACTGTTCCAACTCTACATAAAGTGTTTCCGCCTCTAAACGACTTGCCTTTTCATAACGCAAAACTTCTGCCATTAGCAAAACAAACACCATACCTATAAGTAAAATAAAAGAGTAAGCAATAAAAAGCTCATCCGTTACAACTGCAAGATGGCTAACGATACTACTATCTATGTCACTATATATAGCACGATAAAAATCAATCATGAAAAAGATATAGCTAATCACCGCAACAGCAAATCCAGGTCTGCGCCCAAAGTACAAATAAGCAAGGAAAGGTGGCACCATATAGAGAAATCTATGAAAGCCAGTACAATCCACAAAAGGAATAAGTTGCAATATACCAAGGCGCAAAGCAATTAGACTCAAACCTGCAACGATAGGTAGGTTAATTCCATAACGGCGATCTTCATAAACATCAATTCCCCAAAGCGCAACCATGTAAAAAGTAAGTAGCCCCATACTAAGGGCCAGATTCTCAGGACGACATATGCCTGCCAAAACATAGTAGATATTTACAAGAATTACGCCTAGGAATAATGCTGTACCTACCCAGCGTGTAGGTCGCTCTGCGAGTTTTTCTCGTCTAGAAGGTTTGAAAGTGTTTGCTTGTTGCTTCATAAATTTAAAAAGGATTCAGATTTAGATATAATCTCTTAGTTTATTCTGTAACATCAACCGCTGTACTGCAATATGTCGCATGACACAGCTTCTCGCTCTAGGCTATTTCTATAGTCATACAAACTTTAGGGCTATAGAGTCAGGCACTTGAACTTTTGTTCATAATAGCTGTAACATAATAGCCATATGAGTTTTCTTCTTTTCAAGACACTCAATTCAAATAGTTCCGCAACACCTACCTTAACACCTGTAGGCACGCAAAGCTGTATAACGGTTTTGACGCGTCGAACTATCACCTGCACGACTGTTTAGTATTTCTTTCGCACCAAGTTTAATACCACAGCTCGTGTAGATTTCTTACCGTCCCAAAACCAATTCTCACAATACAATGAACAGCTAGATAGTAATTAAATGCAATATCGATCAGCAATCTTATGAATACAAGTTACATTGACCTCACATTAACTTAGAGTTCTTATTCAAAGTTTGTTTCAAACAATTGCACATCCTGCAAGTTCATTATTAGACTAAGTAAATTCAGGTCTACTAGATATATCTAGTACCCTCTCCTAAAGCTTTGAAATGAGGCAATTATGCACGTCGTCCTTCCAGATGGAAAAAAACTTGAACTCCCAGAAAATGCAACTGGCTTAGCTGTTGCAGAAGCAATCGGCCCAGGCTTAGCCAAAGCAGCTCTTGGCACTGTCGTAAATGGTGAACTTAGCGACCTATTAAGTGAAGTAACTGATGGTGCTGAAGTTTCGATTCTCACAAAGAAAAGCCCTGAAGTTATTGAGCTTATGCGCCACACTCTCGCACACGTTATGGCGCAAGCTGTGATTGAACACTTCACTGAACAAGGTCATGAACGCAAAAACATAACCATGGGTGTTGGTCCTGTGATTGAAAATGGCTTTTATTATGACTTTGATGTACCACGTGCCATGACCCCTGAAGATCTTGAGGCAATTGAGCTAAAGATGCGTGCCATCATGAAGGCTAAACTGCCACTTAATAAGTACATCTTGCCAAGAGATGAAGCACTAACTCGCTACAAAAAAATCGGTGACCCTTATAAGGTTGAACTGATTGAAGATTTGCCAGCAGATGAACCGCTTAGTTTTTATGAGCAGGGTGGCGAAGAAGGCTTCACTGATTTATGCCGTGGTCCACATGTACCAAATACTGGTGCTCTACCAAAACATTTTAAATTAATGAGTGTGGCTGGTGCATACTGGCGTGGTGATGAAAATCGTGAACAACTTCAACGTATCTATGGTGTAGCCTTTCAAAGCAAAGAAGAGCTCGAGCAGCACCTATGGATGCTCGAAGAAGCTAAGAAACGTGACCACCGCAAACTGGGTAAAGAACTAGACATCTTTACCCTAGATGAAGAAATTGGTCCAGGACTACCACTTTGGTTACCACGTGGCACAGTCATCATTGACCAACTTGAAACCTTAGCCAAAGAACTTGAAGATGATGCGGGCTATGAACGCGTGCGTTCACCACACGTATCCAAAGAAGACCTCTTTTTACGTAGTGGACATCTTCCATACTACGCTGAAGACATGTATCCACCTATGGAATTTGAAGGTGTGAAGTACTACATGAAGCCAATGAACTGCCCCTTTCACCACAAGATATTTGGTGCAAGACCACGTTCTTACCGTGACATGCCTGTGCGCCTAGCTGAATACGGCACTTGCTATCGCTACGAAGATTCTGGTTCGCTTATGGGTCTGATGCGTGTTCGCAGTTTACAGATGAACGATGCACACATTTACTGTACTGAAGAACAATTCGAACAAGAATTCATGGCAGTTATTGATCTCTACTTGCAGTACTTCGAAATTTTCGACATCAAAGAATACACAATGCGCCTCTCTAAGCACAGCAAAGAAGGTCTTGGTAAAAAGTATGTTGATAACGAAGAGCTTTGGCTCAAGACAGAAGATATGGTTCGCACTGCGATGACCAAAGGTAACATCAATTTTGTTGAAATCGAAGACGAAGCCGCTTTCTATGGTCCAAAAATTGACGTTCAAATTAAAAGTGCTATTGGGCGTGAATTTACACTAGCCACTAACCAAGTGGACTTTGCAGTGCCTGAACGTTTTGACCTTGTTTATACAGACGAAAACAACGAAAAGAAAACGCCACTTTGCTTGCACCGTGCACCGCTTTCAACCCACGAACGTATGGTTGGCTTTTTGATTGAGCACTTTGCTGGCGACTTCCCACTTTGGTTGACTCCTGAACAGGTTCGTATTGTAACTATTGCCGATAGACATGCTGATTACTGCCATGAACTCCAAAAGCAATTTAAGAAAGCGGGTATTCGCGCTGAGGTTGATAGCTCTTCAGAACGCATGAACTACAAAGTACGCCAAGCTGAACTTTACAAGATTCCTTATATTCTTATCATTGGTGATACTGAAATTGAGGCTAATCAAGTATCATTTAGAAGTAGAAAAGAAGAAGCGCAAAATGGCGTTGCAACAGATACCTTTATTGAGCATCTTCAAGACAACATCGCTAAACGAGTAGTGACTGTGAATCCATTAGCTTCTTAGTTTAGAGCTTTAAACCCTAATAAAACAAACCCCCTTATTCATCCTAAGGGGGTTTTTAAATTTCTGACAAAAAAATCATTAAACTCACTCTCAACTGTTTTGACACTAAGCAGTTGTATACTTTAGATATGCTCATTATCTCGTCCAAAAAAGACATTTGGGAAAACCACAGCTATTCGAAAAAAGATAGTTTTTTAGATTTTGATCTTGATTCCGAATTGGCGCAGGACGATACTGCCTTTGCAAAAATTACAAAAAAAAGCTTTAAAAAGAGGGTAAAAGGAAAACGCATCCTACTCCTTATTCATGGCTATAACCCTGATTTCCTTGATGTTTTAGCCTCTTACTCAACCCTACACCAGAACATGCAACAGTACTTTGCAAAAGAAACTCCTGCCTATGATGAGGTTATTGGTTATACCTGGCATGCAGGAGGCGACGAATTTAATTATTCTGAATCCAAAAAATTTGCAGCTTTAGCATCAGACCGACTTCGTAATATCTTAAACAAAACTTTAGCTGAGGCAAATGCCATCGATGCAATGACACATTCACTAGGTTCACGTGTATTACTTCGTGCCTTAGCACTGGACAAAACAGGAACTGTAGGAAAGAAGAGTAAGCAGCCTAAGATCAGACATCACTTTTGTCTAGCAGCTTCAGTAAGCAATACTTGTTTTGATAAAGGTAAACAACTGCGAGCAGCAACCCAGCAAGCAAAAGCAACTTGGGTATTTTATTCTAAAAATGATGCTTCCTTACAAAGTGACGCTTTGTTAGCCAAGTCTAATATTCCGCTAGGGTTAACAGGACCACTTGGTAAAACAAAAGATTTTCCAAAACGAACTGCAGCGATTGATAGTAGCAATGTGGTATTTACGCATGGCGCTTATAAGCGCTCACCTGTATTTTACGCTTTTTGGGAGAGTGTTTTAATGAAAGATGTGGATGTTCGTGGGCACAGGTTTGAGCTCGAGCCCCGTAAGCACTAACCCAACTTCCTAAATTAGTCACATAAGCATTTGTATTAGGAATCTACACAATATCTACAATTATGAAAAACTGCATTACAAAACCTTAAGCAACATATCACCTACAAAACTTAATAACTTGCTACCCTACAGTTAAGCGTGGGCAGTAGTCTCATCCATATTGACGTATATACGTCACTTGTGGGTTTGACAATACACGATAGAAAATCTGGGGAGATTTTCTAAACTGTATTTCCGCTGTTACACACATACGCAATTAGACTTTTTTAAGGGGCACAACAATGGGGATTTTACAAGAAACATGGATGCGTCTGGTTGAAACAGGCATGTTTGATTATGATATTGCCGCAGGCGATATCCTATTGGTTTTAACCATTATATGTACAACACTTTTAGTTCGTTTTTTATGGGTTGTTGTACAAGATTTTCGAATGTTTGATGTTCGTTTGTTTATTGGATACACACTACTAACAGGTCTTAGTATGCTATTTGCATGGCCTCGCATTTTAACAATGCCAGGTAGTTTTGCAGGTATCGTTATACTTATAGTTATGTTTTGGGGTTCGAGAACCTGGACAGCACGCTAAAAATCATAACCCTATTGACCTATTTATGTTATCTGGACCTGTCCCAAACGTAAGTCCGCAACTTGTCAAAAATTGATTTGAATCGTAAGTATTAGCATCCTCTGTGAAACTGGTCTTCAAGATGACTAATAAACGGACCCTGCGACAAGCCAATGGGATATCAACAAGGAAATCTCCTTTGGCAATTCATACGTCGATTCTTTTTGTTTCGTGGCAAGCCTCGGGGAATTCCTCATCCCTGTTCATTTATGAACAGCATCGCAGCAAACTGACGATATGTCGATATGAAATCTTATGACTCAGAATCACATTAATTCTGGAAATCTAATTTGAAGCAAGCATCGTAGAATTTATCATCCTGCAAGTTCATTATCTCACATCTTGCAGTTACATAAATTTGCATTCTGGACGCAATCCCCAATTTTGGTCATTATTCAAAAACACTAATCC
>CALHRJ010000169.1 GCA_938038395.1 uncultured Deinococcales bacterium
TGAAAAGTCCTTCACATTTCCAAGATGGTCATACTCGACTTCACAGCAAGACAAAAGTTCAGCCTTGAGTAGTTTACGCCCTCGCTGCACTCGAGATTTTGCAGCAGAAAGTGAAAGATTAAGTTCATCAGCCAAAGCTTGTTGTGTCTGATCTTTATAACTAACTGCCTCAAGTGCGTGTCGATATTTGATTGGTAGCGTTTGTAGCAGGGGTTTCATACAGCCAGCTAATTCTTTTATAGCAAAGTCTGTTTCATCAGGGTTTTCAGTCGCTAGATAGGGGGAGTCATCATCAATTGATTCTATTGGACGTGAGCGACGGTAGTAATCTGTAATGGTATTGCGTGTAAGACGAAAGAGCCATGCCTCAAGCCGATCTTCAGCTTTCAGGGTAGAAAGATTCTGATGGACTTTAACAAATACGTCTTGTAATATGTCTTCTGCATCGTGTTCTGTACGAACGCGGACACGGATAAATGCTTGTAGTCGCTGACGGAAATCTTGCCAAATTTGCTTGGAATCCATAGTGCCTCCATTAAGGTAGACGTAAGACTGGTAAAAAAGATGCAACGTTGATGTTTTAGTTGGATAGACCTAATCTGCTATGTTCGATTAGGTCTAAATGTTGTTTTTACAATACTGAAATCGTTACTTAGATGATTACAAGGTATAGGTTCTATCTTGGAAAACATTAGATTAGTAATCCACTCAGCAAAACAGAAATAAGAACAAGGATACTTTATTCCAATCAGTTTTGCATCCCTAATTATAGTTCAACTGTTACTGTAGAAGACCACTGCCACACTCACGCAACTACGAAAACAATCTCAGTTGACTTGATTGATCTAATATTGTTAGAATCATTTCGGAGAAACACGATATGTATTCTGATAACGTTGAACATCTTGACAATCTAAAACTATTTCTCAAAGCACTAGCAAGTGAGACTAGGCAGGAGATTTTATTTCTTTTTGCACAATGTCAGGAGCTAACTGTTGGGCAGGTGGCAGAACTTGTCGGTATTGGACAATCCACTGCTTCAGAGAACTTAAGCATTTTGAAACGAGCTGGTATTGTCAATTCCCGACGTGAGGGTAAGACTGTCTTCTACATGCCCAATCAGGCTCATATGATGCACCAAGTTGAACAGCTAAAAGAATATCTGGAAACTTGTTGCCCAAGCGAATAATTTTTTTGGTTAAATATATCGTATTATCCCGAAATAACGATATAAGGAGATTAACTTGAACCATAAACCTTACGATGCAGTCATTATAGGTGCAGGACAATCAGGATTAGCCGCAGCCTATCATCTTCAGCAGGCTAAGTTAAATTTCGTCATGTTGGAATCTTCCGATGCTTTAGGTGGTGCGTGGCGACATTATTTCGACAGCCTTACTCTATTCTCACCCGCTAAGTACTCCAGCTTGCCAGACTTTCCATTAGCAAGCGACCCCGATCATTATCCGACGCGAGATGAAATTGTTGCTTATCTAGAAGCATATGCCGAAAAGTATCAATTCCCAGTCAAAACGAATGCCAATGTTGTAACAATTGAAAAATCAGGGGAAATATTTCTAGTGCAAATGGCAAATGGAGAATCTGTTCAATCTCAAGCTGTCATTGTCGCTACAGGTGGGTTCAACAATCCTAAGCAACTACTACTGCCCGAGCAGGAACAATTTCAAGGAACTGTCTTACACGCTATTGACTACGCCAACCCAAAACCCTTTTTAGGTCAGAGAATTGTTATTGTAGGTAGTCGAAATACTGCTGTTCAAATTGGTACTGAACTAGCACAAGTTGCATCTGTAACGCTTGCTTCAAGAGAACCAATTTCTTTTATGTCACAACACATCATGAACCGTGACATTCATTATTGGCTTGATTTATTCAAACTCGACGGTTTGCCTCTCGGTCAATGGTTTAACTTTTCCTCTAAAACGGCAGTGCTTGATGATGGTCACTACAAAACAGCAGTGAGATCAAAACAACCTGATAGACGCCCGATGTTTACGGTATTCACTAAAGATGGTGTGGTGTGGTCTGATGGTGAGCATGAAAAAATAGACACTGTTATTTATGCAACAGGGTATCAACCGAATTTACCATTCTTAAATGACCTTACACCGCTAGATGATACAAATTTCCCTAATCAAAAAGGAGGTGTGAGCAAAACAGTAGCGGGTCTATATTTTGTTGGTTTACCGTGGCAACGGTCACTTCGTTCTGCTACATTACGGGGTTCTGGACCAGATGCAGCGTATGTTGTGCAGCACCTGAAAGCACGTCAAACCCGATTAGCTAGTGAACGATAGTCAGATGAAAGACTCTACTCAGTACAGTTCTATAATCAAAAAAAGTCCTGTCTTTTACGGTTGGATTATTCTTGTTGCTGCCTCATTCGGAATTATTTTGACTATGCCAGGGCAAACTAGTGGAGTCTCAGTTTTTTTAGACTTTATTATTGAGAATTTAGGCTTAAGCCGCATCAGAGTTTCCCTCATGTATCTTATAGCCAACATTGTTGCTAGCTTAGTTTTGCCTTTGGTTGGGCTTCTTATTGATAAACGTGGTCCACGCTTGATGGTTATTGCTATCACTATCGTTTTTAGCTTAGCTTGCCTTTGGATTACTTCAGTACAA
>CALHRJ010000170.1 GCA_938038395.1 uncultured Deinococcales bacterium
AACTAATTATTGGTTTAGGTCATGTTGATTATGGAAATACAATTACGGTTTACGGCAATGAAAACAATGAGCCTATTTTTACTAGTCAAGATACAAACTAGCCTTTGCTTAACTGAAGCAAATCCCACCAGTTCCCATAAAAGTCTTCAAAAACAGCTACAGTCCCATACTCTTGTTCTTTAGGTTCTCGTATAAACTTAATGCCTTTAGCAAGCATGTCATTGTAATCTCGCCAAAAGTCATCGGTATTTAGAAACAAGAAAACTCTGCCACCTGTTTGATTACCGATGGCTGCTTCTTGGGTTGGGGTACTGGCCTTCGCCAACAACAAACTCACCCCATCACTACCACTGACATTCGGTGGGGCTACCACTACCCAACGTTTATCCTGCTCTGGCTGATAGGTATCTTCAATAAGCGTGAAGTTTAATTTCTGTGTGTAAAAAGCAATTGCTTCGTCATAATCTTTAACCACTAAGGCAACATGTACAATAGACTGTTTCATATACGCTTAGTATATCTTATCGAAGGATATACTAAAGATAATTATTCTTTGTCTGTGCTTTCATGTACCGTCAAAATATCTTCCAAAGCCATAATCACTTCCGACAAATCAGCCATACGCTTATCTCTATCAGGAACTAAACAAGCCTGCAACACAGCTTCAAGCTCAGGAAAGGCTTCAGCTTCAACTTCTTTAAAAGTTCTAGGGGTACCTGTAGCAATAATCTGCCACTTTTCATTGAGTGATGGCTTATGATCGTAGTCCATGACAGTTTTATTCGTATATAAAACGAATAGTGTTGCAGCAACTGAGTAAATTTCTGATATTATATCGTACTGAATAATTTTACTTTCTTGTACTATGTAGTTACACACTTCAGGCGATTGATAATGTATTAATGCACCTTTATAGAGTATATTTATACTATCTCCCATACAACTTAAGCCAAAATCAAAAAGCTGAAGCTTTCCATCGATTTCTCGAAAATGTTCAGGTTGAATATCGTAGTGCAAATAGTCGAGAGTATGGAGTTCATGGACCTTTTTGGTGAGGTTTAGGGCTAGCTCGAGCCACCCAACTCGCCTCTCACACCTATCAGCAATGGATTTAACATCACGAACAACATCAACCAACCTACGACCCTCAAGCCACTTCGTAAGTAAATAGGCCTGATTATCAAACTCACCACTATCGCAATACAAGCCATCAGTAAAGTTAGTTAAGTCTTGAAGTACCAAAGCCTCATTCTCAATAAGCTTAGCTGTATCAGAATTTGCTTCCGAAAACTTGAGTGCATAGTAAGTAGGGTTAGATTCACTAGTTGAGGTATCAACAAGCTTTACTACTGTTGTTCCGCGTCTATCACTAATAAGCTTTACAAATACCAGAGGTTTAGCAATTTTTTTAGCTATGGCAGCATGTAGCAAGTGAACTACTCCCTCTGACTAAGAACTATTAAGTTTTAGGTTTGTCTCAGGCTTGATAACCAAGAATTTCTAAAATCCGCTCTAATTCATCCGTAGAGTGAAAGTGCAATTCTAATCTTCCTTTATCTTTACCCTTAATTTTAACTTTCGTGCCTACATGACGTGTTAAATCATCTTCAAGGTATTCATAGTGCTGCTTTACAGCTGCCTTTGAAGGTGGAGCATCTTCAGTAGGTGGTTTTAGCTTCTCAGCATCACGCACACTTAAGTTATTTTGAATAATCTGTTCTAGTGCCCAAAGTTGATGCTCTTCTGGAAAACTTAGAATTGCTCTGGCATGTCCAGCACTTATCTGACTTTTATCAAGTGCATCTAATGCCTCATCTGGTAAATTTAGTAAACGCAGTGTATTCGCGACAGCACTACGGCTTTTACCGACAACTTCAGCAACTTTTTCCTGATTCATACCAAAGCCCATAAGTTGTTTGAATGCTTTAGCTTCTTCAACTGGGTTTAGGTCTTCACGCTGCAAGTTCTCAATAATGGCAATTTCAAGCGTTTCTTGATTATCTAAATCACGAACCAATACTGGAACACTTTTTAAACCTGCTTGTTTAGCGGCTTGAAAACGACGTTCTCCAGCTACAATCTCATAGCCTTGCTCGAGCGGACGCACTAACAACGGCTGTAATATACCTTTTTGAGCCACAGAACTGGCTAATTCAGCCAAAGCTTCAGGGTCTAAGTACTTTCTAGGCTGATATGGCGAAACTTGCAAGTCACTAACATCAACCTGTTTGACACCATCGCTGGTATCTTCTTCAATGATTGGTAATAATGCGTCTAGGCCACGGCCTAAACCTGATTTTTTAGTCGTCTTGGTTGACACGTTGCATGACCTCCTCGGCTAAACGCCTATAAGTTGCTGCCCCTTGCGAGCTTGGTGCATAATCAAAAATTGTTTTTCCATAAGATGGTGCTTCAGCAAGGCGGATATTCCTCGGCACAACCGTCCAAAAAACCTTTTTACCAAAATGCTTACGTACATTATCTTCAACTTCTTGCGATAACTTAGTACGACTATCAAACATTGTTAATAAAATGCCTAAAATATCCAAACCAGGATTATAAGAGCTACGAATTCGCTTAATCGTATCAACTAAGCTTGCCAAGCCTTCTAAGGCGTAATATTCAGTTTGCAATGGAATGACTAAGCTATCTGAAGCAATCAAGGTATTTATCGTCAAAGCACCTAGTGATGGAGGTGCATCTAAAATAATAAAGTCAAATAGGGGTCTAACTGCCATCAATGCTTTTTTAAGCATATTGAGGCTTTCTTCGCTAGCATCTAACTCTAAAGCCGCTGCTGCTAAGTCTCTACTAGCTGGCAAAACATAAAGATTCTCAAGATCACTCTTTACAATTGCCTGACGTGCTGCAACATCACCAGTAAGTACGTCATATATAGTCTTTTCAGGGTCAATTATGCCTAAACCACTACTGGCATTTGCCTGAGGGTCAAGATCAACCATCAAAACACGGCGCTGCTGGGCTAAACCTGCTGCTAAGTTAATAGCTGTTGTTGTTTTACCAACCCCACCTTTTTGATTAATTATTCCTATGATTGGCACAACTATCCCCTTACTTCTTTTCTATCTCCAGAGTAACGAGTTTACCATGAGAAGGTAGAACTTTTTCTGATACTTTATAGTCAATTTCTTCAGAAAGACTTTCTCGTTCTATAGTCCAGTCAGTAGCCTTTTTAGAAATAAAGATACAATGCTGATCAAAAAGATGCTCTGTTATATCTAATAATAAACCAAAATCCCCCACCCACAGCGCAGTAACTAACTTTACTTTACTCAATTCATCGTTTGAGCCTTGTAAGTCTTCCCTTTGTACATCTTGAACATCTGAATTAACAACTTGGATATTGTCAAGTTTTAACTGTGACTTTACGATAGTTAAGAAGCTAGTACGTCTTTGACGACGTTCTACAAGCATAAATTGCAGTTCAGGAAGAAAAATCGCAAGTGGAACTGCTGGCAAACCAGCACCTGAGCCAATATCAAGTGTAGTTGTTCCGCTTAGGTCGATATCTATATCTTTAATGATCTCACTAAAGATATAAGCTTCTTCAAAGCGAGCATCTATATCTTTTAGACCTTTGCTGGACATAAGGTCGAGTGCTTTGTGGTATTTAGTAAGGAGTGCTATATAGTTATTGAGTTTTTCTTGCTGCTCCTGTGAAACTTGCATATCTAGATTGTTTCACGTGAAACATGGGAATAGAAATAGGAGTAAATGTTTCACGTGAAACATTTAACTCTTTTAAAGATTTATAGATAGACCAGAAGTACTATAATGTTATCTATTAAACTGTATAGGCATTAAATTTAGTCTTGGGTGCATACGCATTATGGAGGATACAGAAGGAAACCGTGAAGAGCATGTTTTTAAGCACAGCGTAATGAAGCTAAGTTCATTCATAAACTGCAAAGGTGCGTTCAACCTGAACGAAATACGCTGTTAACTAGGCTTAAGTCATACCTTAATTTGCGGATCTACCCTTTAGTCACTAAAGTAAGGATAAGGGTTAATAGCTGCCCAGTCACAGTTATTCTCTTTGCTCACGTAAATTCCAATATGTAAATGTGGAGGTGTACTCTGAGCATTGCCAGTATTACCAACATAGCCCAATAAGGTTTCTGTCGTAACAAATTGACCTTCTTTTAAATCCTCAGCATAGCTT
>CALHRJ010000171.1 GCA_938038395.1 uncultured Deinococcales bacterium
TGTAGAGTAATTGCCAATCATCCTCAGGGTTTTCTTTAAAGGCATAACACAATTGCTCAGCCATTCCTTCTGGTTGACAAGAGGTTAATTGCTCAGCTATAAACACTGTTTTGGTTTCGGCAGCTTCTGTAGCCTCTTGTATTTCTACTGATGTTTCTGCTGGTGTTTCTGCCGGTGTTTCTGCTGGCGTTGCAGCATTTACAGTCATGGTAGAGGAAGTTGATTCAGTTGTACTAGCCTCAGATGCTTCGGCAGCAGCAAGCTCCTCGGCTTTTTTCGCTTCGGAAGCCTCTTCTTCAGCTTTTTTCACTTCAGCAGCAGCAATAGCTTCTTCTTCAGCTTTTTTCGCCTCGGCAACAGCAATAGCTTCTTCTTCAGCTTTCTTCGCCTCGGCAACGGCAATAGCCTCTTCTTCAGCTTTCTTCGCTTCTTCAGCTTCTTCTTCAGCTTTCCTATTTGCCTCTGCTTGAGTTGCAAGTGCTGCTTCGGTATCGGCAGCGATGGCCTCAGCTTCAGCTAAATCAGCAAGTTTTTGCGCCTCAGCTTTTTGGATAAGTTCTTGTGCTGCTTGAGTATCAGCAGCGATAGCTTCAGCTTCAGTTAAGTTATCTTGAGTTCTATCAACAACTTCTTCAGTTTCTTTAACTTCTAAAACAGCAGCCTCTTCTTCAAAAGTTTGGGCAATTAAAGCAGCTTCTTCTAAGGCAGCAGTTTGTTCTTCACGACGTTCTGCCTCTTGTACAATTTCGTAAGACTTATCTTCTGTTTTTGCCAGTACATCAATCAACTCTAAACTATAGTTTGCTGAGCCTGTAATTGGATCATCACCAAAAAAGAGTTCACGTATACGCAAGACATAAACATAGCCTTCTTCATAATCAAAGTTGGAGATACCAAAAGGTAGTAAGAACCAGTCATCAGGTAAGTTATCTTTTGATAGGTAACACCATTGTGAAAGACTATTTATTTCACACTCTTCAAGACTCGAGTCTATGAAAATGATTTTGTTACGCTCACCAGAAGCTTCTACATCACCAAAGTCTTGAATGGGTACACGCTTTTCAGTTGTAGCTTCTTGAGTTGTAGCTTCTGGAACTTCAACAGTTTGTTCGGTAGTATCTACGTCTGTAGTTGTTTCTTCAATTTGTATACTGTCGGTTTGTACCGATTGCACAGCAGTTTCGGTTTCCGCAACAGCTTCTATAACTTCAGCTTCTATACCTTCAGTTTCTAAAGTAGTTTCTGTTGTTACAGCAGCTTCTACTTCGGATGTTGCTTGTACGGTTGGTACTGCTAGAGGTGCTTGTGCTGGCGGTGACACTGTAATCGTTACATTTTTACGATCTAGTTCAGTTGCTGTGGTAGATGCAGGAAATAAAGGCGGTTCATCGCCCGTACTCTCTTCAATCGTTATAGCAGCCGTATTTTCTAATTGGGCTTGCGCTGCACCTGCAATCGTTTCACTGATTGTAGGTGGTGAAGTAACTTCAGGTTCTGTAACGTCTTCCGCTGTTTCAGGTGTAGTTGTTTCTACTACTTCAGTAGATGTTTCAGCAGTTTCTTCTACTACCTCTTTAGCAGTTTCCTCTTGAGCAGGTTCTTCTACTGCCGCTACTTCTTCTATTTCTTCTATGACAGCTTGTTGATAGATAATTTCCACAAGCTCGAGCGCAGTTGTTGAGGTCTCTAAATCTGGTTGACTTACTTTTTGGCGTACTTTAAGTTCATAATCAAAACCAGTTTGGTGTCTAAAGCCTGTGATTTCTGAAGCTAAAACTCTAAAAGGCTCTTCGGCTGATTCTCTAAACACATAACAGAGTTCAGAAGGCCCATAGGCACATGGTGCAAGTTCAGGACCAATGTAAATTACTTTTTCAACAAAACGGCCATCCGCAAGTAATTCTCTACTGATAACTTCAACAAGTTCGTAGTTGACAATTTGACTATTTTGGTCAAGGTTTGCTAAAAGTTTAAGCGCATAGGCGTAACCATCTTGATGATTAAAGCCAATGATGTCCATAGCTTTTGCATCGTAATCTGCATTGCGGCTTTCTTTGTACTGGTAACAGTTTTCATTTGCCACTTCATCACAACTCAATATTTCTGGTCCAATATAAACCAGTTTTTCTTGTGTAGAGGGTGTTTGACTAATTAAATCTACCAGACTATATTCGAAAATTTGGCTTGTTTGGGTACCAGAATCTTCGTTGGGGTTTTCTGTGCTGATGGTGCGCTCGAGCACACGCAAAACATAGTAATTACTTGGTACATAATCAAAATTTGCAATAACACCTGTGAGTTTGCCGCCCAAGTTACCCCAAGGATCATTTCGATTTTCACGAACCCGTAAGCAAAGATCATCATTTTCTGAACTACAAGCACCTAGTGTTTGGTCAACAAAAAGCAGCAGCTCGCGCTCACTAATTGTTTCTATTATATTTGTTTCGCTTGTTTCGCTTGTTTCGCTTGCTTCGTCCTGCGACACAGTTTCATTTTCATTTTGTGTTGATGCATCGTCAGAAGCAGTTGTTGTTTCAGTATCAGACGTAGCTTCTGAATTTTCATCATTAGTATTTACTGAATTTACTTCTTCTACTACACCACTTTCAGATTCAGTCGTGCTTGATGCTTCTTCTGCTGATGTTTCTGCGACAGCTTCTTCAGTAGGTGTTTCTAGTGATTGACTTAAGACATCCACCAAACGCAAAACGACAGTACCAGAAATAATATCTTCGCGTACGCGCAAGGTATACGCCGTATTTCTGGCATACTCAAAACCAATAATGGCAGCATTTAACTGCTCCCAAGAATCTTCCTCATTTGTTCTTGTTAGGAGGCATTGTGCTTCACCACAAGCTATCGTTTCAGCAGAAATATAAATGATACGTTCTGGTTCTACTTCTGTTTCCGCACCACCACCAAAAAGGCTATCAATGCTTGGTAAAGTTGCCTCTGGAACGCATGCTGAAAGTGTTAGGGTCAGCAATACAAACAAAAGACTATGTAAACTTCTGTGTTTCATACGTCATCTCCTAATACCTAGTAATACTTAATCATAAAATAGTTTTCTGAACGACTATTCGCCCTAAGCTTTCAAAATAGTGTTATCTAAAAAATCGTAAATCGCAACTTACAATAACGTTCTTACATGAACGCCTTCTTTGGAAAGATAAAGCTTGACATCATCAACCGTATAAAGCCCATGATGGAAAATACTTGCAGCTAGTGCAGCATCTGCTTCGCCATCGGTAAGTACTTCTAACATATGGGCTGCATGGGCTGCGCCACCTGAGGCAATAACAGGAATATCTACAGCTCTTGCCACGGCTCTAGTTGCTTCAACTTCGTAGCCTGTTTTCATGCCATCTGCATCAATGCTATTGAGTACAATTTCGCCAGCACCCAGTTTTTGACCTTGTTCAGCCCACGCTATTAAATCAAGACCTGTATTTTTGCGCCCACCTGCAACATACACATCCCAACCTTTATTACCTTTTGAATTAGCGTCTCGTCTCTTGGCATCGATAGAAAAGACCACAGCTTGTGAACCATAGTGATCAGCAGCCTGAGCTACTACTTCAGGATTGGCAACAGCACCAGAATTTATAGATACTTTATCCGCACCTGCTTTAAAAAGCACATGAAAATCTTCCAAGCTGCGTACGCCACCACCGATAGTCAATGGCATAAAACACTGCTCGGCAGCTTTTGTTGCAACCTCAAGCATAGATTGCCGACCTTCACTAGTGGCTGTGATGTCATAAAAAACAAGCTCATCGGCACCTTGTTCGTTATAACGAATAGCAAGTTCTACAGGGTCTCCAACATCTGCTAGTTCACCTTTTTCGGCTCTACCAAACTGTTGACCACGTGTTGTGCGACCATTATGAACGTCTAAACAAGGAATAATTCGTTTTGCTAACACAGTTATAGTCTATCGCATTTAAGGCAAAACGTAATGATACGAGTGACCTAATAATGTGCTTGTAATCTTAATGATATGTTTTTGTTCAAGTTAAGCTTCTGCTTAACTATTAGTCAGCCATTGCAAAAGTAGTTGCTGCATCAGTACCAACAGTTGTTACCTCGGCCATAGCATCACGAATAATTTCAGCAATTAAACTACAATCTTCTTTGCTTAAAGATAACGGTATACGCATATCAAAAAGACCTGCCATAACTTGGTCTGTACCTGTTAAGTTATCCGCATTTCCTTTAGAAATGTATTCCCAGTTTTGGTGTGTACTTGTAAATCCAATCGCACGCTCTCTACCAAACCACTTCAGGTGAATACCTCTGGCATCGCAGGCTTTTTGGAAGGCTTCCATCGCAGCAAAGTCTAAATCAACTAAGTTGAACTGTAAGGAACTAGCAACAAACTGTTCATCTGCAACACGCTCTGGTAAGTATAAATGAGGCACGTTTTGTAAACCTTCTTCTAACCAACCGTAGCGTTCATTCCAAGCTACACCTCGCTCATCTATTAGCGGAATTTGTGGTCGCAATACTGACGCGACAAGTGCAGACATACGCATACTGTAATTTGGCATTGTGCCGCGCCAGCGTTCAAACACTTCCGCAGAAGGTCTAGCTCCATTTTGTTCGTAAAGCATGTAGCTACCTGAGTTCAGTACAACTTTAGCAGCAATATCTGGGTTGCTCGTTGCAATTAAGCCACCCTCACCAGAGTTGATATGTTTAAAGGTTTGTGTACTAAAACAGCCA
>CALHRJ010000172.1 GCA_938038395.1 uncultured Deinococcales bacterium
TCAAGTGACAAATAAAAATTTAGGAATTTATAATTTCTTCTGATTTTAGAGGTAAAACAATTTCAAAACACGCACCGCTGTACTCTTTATTACTATTTTCAGAACTCACTGCAATACTACCTTTGTGTAATTCAACAAGCAGTTTTGCGTACCATAGACCGATGCCACGGCCACCCTTTTTGCGTTCAATGTCTATAGTGCCTTGAAAGAGTAAAGGCTGTACATCGGCAGGGATGCCCGGACCTTTATCGCAAACAAGCATGATGGCTTCTTGACCTTCTTTTTTAACTACGATTGAAATATCTTCTGGACCACTAACAACTCGGTTTGCATTGTGCAAAAGGTTTTGGAGTACTCTGCGTATGAAGAAGCGGCTACCGTGGATTGTACAAGGTTCGTTAGGTAGCTCGAGCCTAATCCCAGGGTACAAACTCACCGCCTGATTACAAATATCTCGTAAATCAAAGTCCTGTGGATCAGCAATGCTCAGGTTATCTAAATAAAGGTACTGTGCCATAGCACTCAAGATAAAGCCAGTTTCCTCTAAGGAACGTTGGATGATTTGTACGCTCTCTACATCTTGTTCGCCTAGGTCTAGGTCGGGAATATTGAGGAGCTCGAGCTCCCCAATTGCTACTGCATTGGGCTGGGTTAGTTCATGGTGAAACCACTTATAGCGCATGCGCTCTTGTGATTGTTGTTCTTTAATTGTGCCTAAAGATTGTTTCAAACTGGTACTGAGTTGACGAACTTCGGTTGGTCCTTGCACACTCAACAGCTCTGGTTCAGGGTCATGCGGATCAATGGCTCGAGCTTCAATGCTCAAGCGTCTGAGTGGTCCGAGAGTTTTATAGAGTAGTAACCAAGGCAATATCAAAAAGAGTAAAGCTGCATAAGGCAGTAAGCGAATGAGTGGTTCTATCGCTATCTGTTGTCTAAAGCGCATACTGCCAGCATTATCGCCTAAAGCGACAGACTTTAGCCAAAAGCGTTTGTCTCCATCTTGCTTATAACTAAGGTTGTTTGCGTCAGGAATGATTGGACTATCTGTTGTTCGACCTTGTAGTTCGCCATTGGCTAAGTAGCGCTGGATTGTACAGTTAGGTTGGATACATACATCTTGCTGTAAGTTATAAAGCAAGGCAATATTTGAAGTTGATTCGGCAACACTCTGTGCGATACTTTCTTTAACCGCATTCTCAACTTTTCGTGCATCAAGATAGGAGACCAAAAATACACTTGCAAAAGACATAAGCAATATCAGTATAGATACACTGAGAACTATAAAAGCTGTATAAATACTGTATAGGCGCATGGCAGATTAATCTTAAGTATTTGGGGTTTTAGCTATCATCTTCAGGCATGAGGCGGTAGCCTACACCACGAACTGTATCAATCTTACTGACCTTTAGTTTTTTTCTAAGCGTAGAAATATAACTTTCAATGATGCTTAATGGCGGTGCATTGTCTGGGTCAGGATTTGGGTACAAACTCAAGTGCAAATCATCTTTGGAGACTGCTTCTTGACATTGCTTCATAAGTGCTAAGAGTGTTTTGAACTCCATAGGTGAAAGGTCCAAGCGGTCATCGCCTTCGCTCACACGTTGATTGTGTAGATTGAGTTTAAGGTTGCCACAACTTAGGGTGGAACTGGTTTTTGTGGTCTTTAGTTCTAACAATGCTCCGACAGTGTTTTTGAGCATTGGTATAAAGTCTGGATTTGATTTTTGGATGTAGGCTTTCGCACCAAGCGCATAACTCTGGTCGCCATATTCTTGATGTGAAAATGCAGTCAGCATGATGCATACAGCGTCGCTTTGGTAATAGACTGCTCTGGCAACATCAATGCCATCCATATCACCGCCACCGAGACTTAAATCTATGTCTACGATGGCAGCGTCAAAATCTGAATTGGCTTTGAGCGCTTCTATGGCGTCTTCACCACTATGTACAGTCTTCACGGTAAAGCCAGTACGTTCCATATGCCGACCGACAACGCTTGCAAGTTGTCTATCATCTTCGATTAGTAGTAGTGAACCCTTCACTGTAAGCCCTTCAACATAGAACCCTTCATACCTAAATCCCTAATTTCCTTTAATGCTGTAGTTTTGAAAGACATCCTCAAATGGCAGGATACAATCGTTTATAGGTCGTGCTTCTCGATCTTCGCCTATAACAGCGTTGATGATAATACCACGTCCGTTGGAGTCTGTGGCATATGTGGACGACGCACCTTGAGTGTTATCTCTTTGAATCAGGCTTATTCTTAGGCCACTACTATTGGCAATGGTTATTGCTTTTTCATCTGTGAAGTAATACAGGTAAAGCTCTCTTGCATTTGGGTTGAAGAGTTCTAGCTCGAGCCCTGAAGGAGTCATTGTGCCAAGACCTTGTACATTTCCATTGCTATCGTTCAGACTTATTTGCCAATCAGGGTACTGCTCTAGGTTATTGATAATTTGATTTGCTAAAACATCACAAACTCTTGATTCAGGATTGTCTGCCTTAACTTCAATTTCGGGTGTTGTAACAATAGTTGTAGTTATGATTGCTGAATCTTGCGGATTTATATCTACAACGACGTCTTCTGTGTTGTTTGTTTGTGTAGTAGCTTCTTGTGCAGTTAAGTTGGTTTCTGTTTGAACAGGTGTCAGCGTTGACGTTTCCTGTGCCACGCTAAAACTTGTAGCAAAAAACGCTAAGCTTAAGACTAAGACAATAGTGACTAGGATTGACTTTAGTGCTTTCCCGTTGTAATTTATGTGTACTTTCATTTTTATTCCTACTGTATTCGCTAGATGGTGCATGTTGATCCCCCAATTAAATCCTAGTTCAAATGCGCTAGTATAAGCGCCTAAAATGTTCGATTCATTAGGTATCAGTAGACGGACTACTAATACTATACAGAGTATAGACCATGTTTTGGTGACCATGCCTTGAGAAAGCTGGAGATTTCTTCAGGTTTCTGGCTATTTTATCGTGTTTTTAGGTCGATTTTCCAAAATATTAAAGATGCAGCTACTTTGAAGAGCTGGAGCTTGTATCCTATGTCCAATAACTTTGCAGTGATGACATGATATTGAAGCATTGTTGATCAAGCACTTAGGGGGTTCTTTTGGGTGTCTCTTGTAGATCTGAACGTCATGCTAGTTCTTAATTCTCAAAAAACAATGCACGTTGCTGTTCATTTTTTATTTGTTCTGCTAAAGATACTCCTTTCTCAAGACTATATTGAGCAATCTGTTGATAACTTTCTTGTTCTTTAAATGATTTATACATAACCGCATAGGTATCAATTTCAAGATTTACTTCGCCTATTTTGCTAGAAAGAGATAACGCAGTGTTAAATAAGTCGAGTGCCAGTTGATAATTATTGGACATACATTCGATTTTAGCTTTGAGGCAGAGAGACTCAATTGCAAGACCATGTTCTTTGCTATCTCTTGCTATACGGTTTGCTAAGATTGCCAATTCTTTGGCCTTTGACAGGTCTTGATTGCTTAAATGAACCTTGGCAAGCCCTAAGTGACAGACTGTATAAAAGTGAGGAAATCTTTCGCGAGCTACTTTAGTAAAGACAGCTTGTGCTTTTTGATAATAATTTAAGGCTTGTTGATAGTCTTCCGCTTCTACATAGGCATCTGCGATAAGTGTGAAGTCAACTGCTAGGCTCTCGTAAATTTCTATTTCGATAGGGTCTACCGAATGCTCGAGCTTCTCTGTAAAATCAATATTATATTTATATAGCTTAATAGCTTTATCCAAGTTACCAAGGTTTGTATGAACAATTGCAAGATTGCCAATACTATGAAAAGACATTCTATTGGCTACAGCTGTTCCAAGTTTGCGGTAGTGGTAAATGGATAAGTTCAGATAGTTACGAGATAGCTCAAAGTGTCGTAGGTTCGTAGCTGCGACCCCAAGAGAATTAAAATTCTGTCCTATGAGCATAGGGTCAGTTAGTTTACCGATGAGCGATTGGCGTTTTTCGAGTAGATCTTGTGATTTACCCCAAGACAGTAAATAACCGAATTCAATACCACTAAGTACCTCTGCTGCTGCATCAAAGTGGGCGGGGTTAATTTGACCTGCATTGTAGAGATGGTCAAATGCTTTAAGTTGAGGCGATAGATCAGTTGGTTCTTGCCATAAGGATTTATCTTTAAATTGTGATTGATAAAATTTGGCTGCTTTTATGTGCAAGCGTTCCAATTTGTTTGATTGTGTTGGAAGTGAATGATTGACTAAGTAATCTCTATCTAAAGGATGTAAAGATAGATATTGCTGTTCATTCATAATAAGTGCTGCAGAGTTCACAAGGTTGTTGAGTTTTGCAATGGCGGAATCAGTCTCAGTTTGATCATTCATAAATAGAATGACTTCAAGTGGTACTGCCTCAGAAAAAACAGCTAAAGTTTCTAAAATTTCTAGGTCATCGGTTGATAGTTGATCAAGCATAACTTTTGCAGGTGCAGCTAAAACTT
The DNA here is from genome assembly GCA_938038395.1 of uncultured Deinococcales bacterium. Taxonomy (GTDB): domain Bacteria; phylum Deinococcota; class Deinococci; order Deinococcales; family Trueperaceae; genus CALGZD01. The sequence goes on from CALHRJ010000172.1 coordinate 4,485, forward strand.
CTTCGATGCTTGAAGAGTTGAGCATCATCTCAATATTTGTAAGCGGTTCTTTTTTGAGTTTGAGTAGCAAAACATCATAAATCTTTGGAATGCCGTGACATCGTTTGACTACTTCTAATAGTTGCTCTTGAGATGCTTTTTTAAATCGACCCTGCGTATCATCTCTATCTATTAAAAGTTCAGTGGAATCATGAATACTTAACTTAGATAATCTAAGAGAGGTTCCTAGCGTTGGCTGCCTAACAAGTTCATCACTAATGAGTTCATAGCGTGAGGTAAGGATCAATTTTGATTGATGACTACTATTTAGGAAAATTTTAAGGAAGCTTGCTAAGTCTGGATGGCTAATACTGTTCTTTGATAGAAAACTCTCAAAGTTATCAAGGATGAACAATATCCCTAAGTCTTTTAAACTTTCACTAAACAAGCGTTCCCACTTATAACTTAAGGGAAAGTCCTCGCTATCCCAATAGCTTTTTACGCGTGATAATTGTGGTTCATCTAATACCCTAAAGAGTAGTTCGGGAATGACTGCTGGTGAGTTTGCATCTAAATTTGCAAAAAGGATAGCGTGATAACTAGGCGTGATTTGTCCTTGTTCTGCACCAGTTTTTCTATTCTTGTTTGTGGGAATATCACGTATAAATTTGGTAACAAACGAGGTTTTGCCAATACCCGCTCGCCCCAAAACCTGCATGAGTTTGGCATCTGATTGTAAAAAGTTAGCAAGCTTAAGTGCTTCTTGCTTTCGACCTTTAAAATGGGCGATTTTTGATTCTTCTATGGCGCCAACGATTTGAACATCAGCTTGTTTATGTGGGGCACTATCTTGCGTAGATAACTTTAACTCTAAGTCTGAGTCTTCTCTAACCTTGTTTTGCAGCAGGGCGGCAAGTGCATTGTCAATCTGTAATAAGTGGCTGTACAGATTTATAGCTGCTTCGAGATAGAGCTCTTGATGTGCTGCAAAAGGGTCAATCTCAAAGGGGAATAACTCAATGCTCTCTTTAGCAACCAATCTTAATTCGTACTGTTCTTGCTCGTTTTGCTTCTCACCCTGTTGACTTTGATTGATTAAGTCAGCTAGTAGGGTAATGCGTGATTGGTAGACACGTTCGAGTAGCGCTTTATTGACGTCTTCGAGCCATAACTCTAGATCTGAACTGGATTTTTTAGGGATGACTTTGCCATAAAGAAGTTTGTTGTTTGGATTGCGGTAGAGCTCTCTTACTTTTTGATGGGCGCCATAATCGAGGGCTTGTTCTAGTGCATATAAATCGCAGTCAATCAAAGAGGT
>CALHRJ010000173.1 GCA_938038395.1 uncultured Deinococcales bacterium
GGGTATAAGAATTGCAAGTAGAGATAAGGTAATTAATAATCGATTCCTAAATAATAGGTCTATTGCGTCGATTGTTTTTTCTTGTTGTGATTTTATAGCCAGGAAATTTTCTCTTAAATCTATTGACATAGCTGCAAGCGCATCAGCATAATCAGGATGTGCTGCAAAGTTCTTAATTATACGAACTGATTCTTGTTGACTATGACCAATTGTACGTTGATACGAATAACGTAGAATTGAGTAGTAAGATACGAATGCAATTAGTGTGAATAATAGTATGACGATGCTAAGTCGAAAATTCATGCTCCGAAATAGTTTTAACATTCGTGACGGACCGCTACCCTCGTGGATTTGCGTTTTAGTTAGCATAGTGTTTTAGGTATTAGGTAGTATCTTGTAGACTTAACCTATATCCAGCACCTCTTACAGACTCAATCATTGACCCATTTTCTGGTAATTTTTTGCGGAGATTCCTAAAATGTGAATCGACCACACGCTCTAAAGCGTCACTATCTGGCATAGCTGCTTCTAGTAGTTCGTAGCGAGTGAAGACCTTGCTAGGTTGACTCATTAGACATTCTAGTAGACGATACTCTGTCGTTGTGACGTCTAGTTTATTACCATCAAAATTTACTATCATACTTTCAGGGTTGAGCTCGAGCCGTCCGTAGCGTAAGGGTTGTAAGGGAGAAGTGGACTCAGTTTCGCTGCTTTGCTTAACCCGTTTTAAAATTGCTTTGACACGGCTTATAAGTTCTCTGGCACTAAATGGTTTAGACACATAATCATCTGCACCAAGCTCAAAGCCTAAGACTCTATCTAGTTCTTCACTGCGTGCAGTCAGCAAAATAACGGGTGTATCTGTTTCTTCTCGCATGCGTTTTAAGACTTCTAAACCGCTGCGTTCTGGCATCATTATGTCTAAGATGACCAAATCTGGCTTTAGCGTATGAATATACTGACTAGCAGTCAGTCCATCTGTTGCCAATTCGGTTCGGTAACCTTCTCGCTCTAAGTAACTTATTACAATCCGACTAATGGTTGGTTCGTCTTCTGCAACTAAAATAAGTTCGTTTTCGTTCATAGCCTACTTCCTACATTTGAAAAATAGTCTTAGCTAGCACTTGCTAAACTAACTATGTCTCAAAGTTATCAAGGAAATGTGCAGATTGTGTGCAGATTTTAGCATGCGTCTGCACACAATCTGCATAAATCTACTAAAAAAGAGGCTATCAGTTAGGGAATAACTAACAGCCTCTTTTGTGTAGTGAGAAACTACAATAATTAGATATTTTTTCTTCTCCGAAAAAACCTTATCTAGTATAGAGCTTGGGTGTTAAGACTTCTCTCAATAAAGGTTAACGCCAAAATGACTCAGGTTATGGTGTGCTGAACAATTTTATCGATAACAACTGTGTTTTTAAGAATCCGACGATGGCCTAATTTGTGGCTTGAATATAGTTTGGCATTTTCCCAAGCTTTGGCAATAGCTTTGCCGTAATCGTAAGAAATGTAGGTGTCATCGTGATCATGGCAGATTAAGCCATCTGCTTTTATGTTTTGGATGAGGGAGGTAACGCAGGTATCTTCTAGATTGAGTTCAGTAGTACGCTCAAGCCTACTAATCAGCATATCAATTAGGTACGTGGGTAAGCCTACGACTGAAGAAAAGACATCTATATGTGTTTTTGCAGACAGCATGGGTGAAATTAAGCTAAGCTTTTCAGGCGTGAGATCTGGGTTCTTTGCTAACATATTAACAGTCATAGTTGCACCACATGAATGTGCAATTACGCCGTGAGCTTTTCCGTAAGTGCGCATGATCGTTTCTAAGGCATTCATCCAGTCTTTGAAATTTGTGTCTTTGTGGGTTGAGTTGCCATGTGCTGGTAAATCAAAGGCTATAACCTGATATCCTAGATTCAGGAGTGGTTGGACAAAATGTTTCATTTTGGAAACGTTGCTCTCCCAACCATGCACTAAGTAAATTCGTTTTTCAGAACTACCCCAGCGATAACCATTCAAAGTTTGACCCCTATGTTGGAGACTTAGTGGAAATGCTTGTGCAGGTAAGTCTTCTATAGTGTAGGCTCTAGCTTTACGTGGGTGAATGAAGTGATGCCAGGTTAATGCTTTGGCTACTTGTGGTAGAACTTTTGCGATGCCTAAAACAACTTGGCGCTGAATTTGGGTTTTTGTACTTAATTTATGATCTGTGTTGTGTAGTGTAGTCTTGTCTTGCTTTGTTCTAAGGTTGCTACCAGAATGTGTAGCGGTGCTTGATATTGAATAGTTAGCTTGCACTAAGTCATTTTGATTGAACGGTAGTGTGGTATTCATGAGCACAACACCATGTAAGTTGCAATTACTACGAATGAAATTTCAAAATCTCCCATAGCTGAAAAACCAGATGCAAAGACATCAAAGAGAAGATCTTCGGTATTTGATGCATCGCCAAGTAGCTGATGTAAAATGTCTTCTTGATCTTGTGGTGTGATTGCAAGCTCAGCTTTTTTGACTAGAGTTGAGAAGTCTTTGATTTGCTCTTCTAAAAGACCAAGGAGATCAGCAGGAGTAGATGGAGATGTGAAGGCTAGCATTGCCTCGGGTTCTTCTAAAAAGGATTCGTCAATTGCATTGATTAGTTCTGGATTGATGTTGTGTGCGTTTAATAGGTCGAGTAGGACAAAGCGTTTTGCGTTCATGTTCCAGTTTTTTAAGTCTTCTTTGGCATTGTTTGCGTTGAAATTTTGAACTGAGCTGTTAAGCATAGCTTGTGCGTTTTTGAGTGCGATATGAAGATCTTTTTCAATGCTGATGAGGTTGTTGCGTAGCTCGAGCCAAGCTGCTGCATCAACCCTAATTGTTTGTTCTTGACCAAAATTTGTTTCAAAAAGATTTTGATTGCTTGTAATACAACTTTGTAATTGGGCTTGTGCAGCAAAGAGTGTTTCAATTTGATTATAGTTTCCAGATGTTTTTGCTGCAATGTTTACTAAGTAATTTTCTTGGCTTTGCTGATTTCCTAACATAGTATTTCTCCTTTTGTTTGTCTACCTAATTTGTTTGTTATCTAAAGTTTGCCATAGCTAAATGCAGTTACTGTGGAGGCTTGATGCAGATTGTGTGTATTTTTTGGATATTTTCTGCACACAGTCTGCACATTTCGTAAAGCAAGAGCAGTTGATTAGTCTCTGAATGTTTCTATTTAGTTCAATTGTGCAATTCAAAGCTTAAATCTCTATTGAATTTTGATTGAATATTCTTTGAACTTCGAAATTTATAGAAGTGATTCGTACCAGAACTAAGTAGGTTAAATCCTTCAATCGTTTTCGTTAAGATAAGGTCTTATCTATAAATCTTTTGGTAGTTTAGCTCCCTTTCTAGACTTGGCCAAAATGTTGTGATGAACCTTCGAAGTGTTTTGTCTTAAAAGGTCACTATGTATAGTTGAAGTTTAGAATGATGGTCTGAACAAGCTCTTAACAACAGGTTATATAACTTGTTGTATGAGCCGAAGTTTCTTGACACCGTTCTAACATTGTTTTGAATATGTTTTGAATATGTTTTGAATATCTACTGTTTTTGCCACAGGCATTTAAGACTAATATCTGCTTTTGTAGCAAAGTGTTCGAGTCTTTTTCACTTTCATACCATCTCCTTTTTAAGTCTCCCAATTTAAAAAAGCAAAGGAAAGTTTAAGCCCTACTCCAAAATAAGGTCTAAAACTAGTCGCTTTGATTACATCGATATTGATGTGTGGATAGTCTATGAAAGTTTGCGTTATGCGAGCGTTACACTATCTTTGTAAACTAGTAACAATTACTTTATCAAGATCAACCAATAATGATTGTGGACTTTAGAAGTCTTTGAAACTTACTTCAAAGAAGCTGTAAACAAGTTATACCGTGTCCGAAAATATATGTAATAAACAAATGAGCTCGAGCTATCATTTGCTCAACCATATTCCGTAAGCCACTTAGACATCTCCCAAAAAAGGACATCAGACTTAACTACGGATATAAACGGAATTGGTATCACACAGTTTTCGTCGTATGCATCCACTTTTAGATACAGTTGTAGTAGCAGTTTTTACTCTTTTGCTTCTATATAGCTATTAAAAGCATTACCAACATGCAACACGTCGCCAACTTCACTTATAAAACCTTTACTCTCAGG
>CALHRJ010000174.1 GCA_938038395.1 uncultured Deinococcales bacterium
GAGGGTGAACAATTTCAATATGTTCAAAATTTCTGTACCCATAAGCTTTTTGTAGCTTAGCTTCGGAAAAATACCCTCTTATTATCGTTTGTCGCTGTACTAGGTCGCTGTTACGATTTTGTGCTTTTGGTGTGATGTAACTTAGGATAAAACTGCTAGAGCTTTTTATGCTTTAGTGGTTTTTGAGTAAGTGGCAAAGACGTATGAATTTTGCTGAATTATAACCAACAGAAAAGTATGTTTGTAGCGGTTTAAGTGTTGTTTTAACCAGAGCTTTTTACAGGACACTCTATTCTAATGGGTATACGTTCTTTACCTATCTTTACTTAGTCTTAATATCTAAAGCGTTAAGTGTAGGATGTCTTGTCATACATCTACTATATTTTTGTAGAATTAAATTAGTTTTTAGAGATTGTTTTATAAAGAAAGAGGAACTATGGATCCTATTTGGTTTCAACTCGGCCCCTTAACCCCTAGGTGGTACGGTCTATTTATCATGTTGGGTGTTTTATTTGGCGCAATGTGGGGCTTAAATGAAGCGCGTAGGCGTGACCTTGACCCTGAAAAATTGTTAGACATGTTGTTGTATTTGGTTTTTGCTGGACTTATTGGCGCACGCCTTGTTTATGTTCTAACTAGCTATGATCCGTATTTTGGTCCAAATGGTAGACCACTTGACGCACTTAAGGTTTGGCAAGGCGGTATTAGTATTCATGGCGGTATCTTAGGTATTGTCGTTGCCACTTGGATATTTGCGAAGATTCATAAACTAAATATGTGGTCTTACTTAGACATGATGGTACCTGCAGGCGCTTTTGGCATTATTGGTGGGCGTTTAGGTAATTTTATGAACGGTACGGATACCACAGGCAGATTAACAAACTGGCCTATTGGCTTTACTTGGCCTGAACCAGGCACTGCTACTTTTGGTGAGATTGGCAAGCGTATTTTTACACCTGATTTGTGGAGTGCCTATCCGGGTACATGTAGTTTAGGATCTGAAGTTTCTGTCTACTATGGAAATTGTGTTGCACAAGGTGGTGAAATCCTCCGCGGTCCTGTTCACTTAACCCAACTGTACGGTGCAGTTGTAGGTATCCTGCTGATTTTTATCATAATCTGGTGTTTTAGACGAAGCCGTGCACCAGGGTTTGCCTTTTGGCAGTTTATTCTTTGGTACTCGATTCTTCGTTCAGTTATTGAAGAGCCATTTAGAGACAACCCAATTTTTTGGAACTTATACCTATCAGAGGGTGTAGATAAGATTGGCATGGGCTTACTCACGCTTACGCAAATTGCCAGTATTCCAATTGTCTTGGTTGCCATTTATGTTTTGGCAACGATGCAACCTGATAATAAACAATAAGTAATTTACCCAGCCCGACTTTCTAACGAGTCGGGCTGAATCATAATTTACTTTAAGAATTTGATTAGAAAGAATGGACTAAGGTTGTAGATATGAGTAAACCCCTAGCAGTTGTTATATTAGCTGCGGGTATGGGAACCCGCATGAAATCTAAGCTTCCAAAACCGCTTCATCAAGCAGCAGGACGTTCGCTTGTTGAACACGTGATTAGGGCTTCACAGAAGCTCGAGCCCGAACGTATAGTTGTCATCATCGGTCACGGCGCAGATATGGCTCGTGAAAAGCTTTCACACTTACCTGTTGATTTTGTTCTTCAAACTGAGCAACTTGGAACAGGTCATGCGCTCTTGTCTTGCCAAGAAGCTTTAAGTGGTTTTTCTGGTAACGTGATGGTGCTAAATGGCGATGGTCCACTCTTACGCAATGAAACATTAAGCGGACTTGTAAATACTCAGAATGATACAAATGCAGGTATGAGTATGCTGATTTGTAACATGGAAGATCCATTTGGTTATGGCCGTATTATACGTAATGAAGCAGGCAGTGTCGCAAAAATCGTGGAACAGAAAGATGCGAGTGACGAAGAACGTGCAATTACTGAAGTGAATCCTGGTATTTATATTTTTGACCATACAGTGTTTGAAATGGGTCAGCAAATTAACAACGACAATGCTTCAGGCGAATACTACATCACTGATTTAGTTGATATCTATATCAGAGCTGGTAAGAGTGTACAACCTGTTTTGGTTGAAGATACAAATGAAGTACTTGGTGTAAATGACCGTAGGCAGCTTGCAGATGTTGACGCAATCCTACGTGCAAGAGTACGTGATGGTTGGATGGTTTCGGGTGTAACTATGGTTGATCCTGAGAGCATCTATATTGACGATACCGCTACAGTTGAAAATGACGTAGTTATCAATGCAAATGTGTGGATTAAAGGCAGTACGGTTATTCGTTCTGGGGTTGAGATTCCGCCGAATGTTGTACTCGAAAATGTTGATGTTGGATTAGATATGCAGCTCGAGCCTTTTTCTACTTATAAAGGTTAATTGCTCTTAAAACACAGTGGACAAAACCAAAATAAAAATTGCTGGTGTAGACGGTTGTAAAGCTGGCTGGATTGCCATCAAACATACTATAGGGACAGGATTCTTTGAGCCTGTCCTTTTTTTATCCTTTGATTTACTTTGTATAGGGCTCAAGGATTACGATGTTATTGCAGTAGATATGCCAGTGGTTTTGTCAACCAGTCCGAGTCGCTTTTGTGATATTCAGGCTCGAAAATTATTAGCTAAAAGAGCATCAACTATTTTCTCAGCTCCACCAAAGCAAATACTAGCTGCTAAAACCTACCAAGAAGCTAATACTCTAAGTAAAACACTTTTTGATAAAGGTATTAGTAAACAGGCATGGTTTCTATTTCCAAAAATTCAACAGGTACAAAAATGTCTAAAGGAAAATCCAAGAATTGCAAATCAACTTTTTGAATGCCACCCAGAACTATCATTCAAAGCTCTGAATCAAGAACAAGTAATGTTAAATTCAAAGAAAACTAAACTTGGTAAGATGCTACGGTCTCAACTTATTGAAGAGGCTTTCGAAGTGGATTTAGAACGTAATTTTCTCAATACCTTCCTAAAACGTGACGTCGCAGATGATGATATTATTGATGCATTTGCTTGTCTTTGGACTGCAAGGCGGTTGTCAAAAGGTGGGGCAGATTCTATAGGTGATACTGAAAAGATAGTGTATTAGCATAGACAGAGCAGCTTTTGAACTGAAGAAGCAATCAGTGACGATTGAAGCTGGTGTTCACAATGATAGAAATGGTTTTGATGATATCGCTTGTGGAAATTTACTTGAAGCGATATCGCTGATCAAAGCTTTTTTAGGGGTAGGGTGTCAAAAGGGTTTTGCCTTACTTGGCGTAGCCTAAGTTTTGAGATGTTTCCTTAAACACATTTCTCTTCGCTAATTTGAAACTCGCAACGCAAATTGATAGCTTTGATTTTTAATGGAGCTTTGTGGACAAGATTATGGGACAACTTTGAAAGCCTCAATTTTGGGCTCATTTTGTGATTAGATTATGATTTGATTAGGTCTGTTATGTATTGTTTGTAAAGCGATAGATTTGTTAAACTACAAAAACTATGTCAAGAATCGTGGCACTCTTCGGATTTTATTGGTTGATTTTGATTGTTGCATTTTTGCTAGCTTACCGTCGTCCAGGAAGTGCTAGAGGAATTAGCAGAGGTGTAGCCTTTCTTTATGTGGTGCTACTCGCCCTTATTAGCCTCTTTACGATGTTTTCCTTTTTTATAATTGGACAGTGGATGGCTGTACTGGCATCTTTACTAGGTGTTTTACTAGCTGCTGTCTGTGCATATGCCGTTACTAAAAGTGCGAATTACAAATTAGCTAGTGCAATTTTTGTTGGCGTTGGGTTGGTCATTATAGTTGCTTCAGTCACAAATTTGGTAAATCTTCAAAACAACGCTTTTATTACGTTGATTGCTTTACCACCTTTTGCAATTGCAGCTCTTTTTATTATGGCATTTACTCGGGCAAAACCTGAACTAGATTACTCATAAGTTAAAAAATTAGATTGCGATTTTTTTCTAAACATGACTACTTTAGCGTTTTTGACACGACTTTTATCGTGTCTTGCTTAGCCTATTTTATGATAGCCTTAGCCATCTTACTTTGTATTGCTAAATGGTTAAACTTTGATGCCTAACGATGGTATAGCAATACAAAACTAACAAGGTTTTGTTGAAGGAGAATAACATGAGTCGTGTTGTTATTTCTGCTGTTGCTCGCACACCATTTGGAGCATTACAGGGAGCATTTAGTTCATTAAAAGCATCAGAGCTTGGCGCTATTGCCATTAAAGATGCTATTCAAAAATCTGGCATTTCAAATGACGCAGTTAATAGCGTTTTGATGGGGTGTGTATTGCCTGCTGGTATGGGACAAGCCCCTGCAAGACAAGCTGCTATCTATGCGGGATTGCCCAACACCGTTCCTACAGTTACGGTCAATAAAATGTGTGGTAGTGGGCTGGAAACCATAATTCAAGCAAGCAGAATGCTGGCTTTAGGCGAAGCTGAAGTTGTGGTAGCTGGTGGCATGGAATCTATGACCAATTCACCGTATTTGTTACCGAAGGCACGTGAAGGCTACAGGATGGGTCACGGTCAATTGATTGATTCTATGATCACAGATGGTCTATGGGATGCTTACGATGATAAACACATGGGCTCTTGTGCAGAAATTTGTGCAAGCAAGTATAGCTTTAGTCGTGAGGCACAAGATGACTTTGCTATTCGATCTTATGAACGGGCCATTGCAGCGGCAGAACGTGGCTTTTTTGAAAATGAAATTGTCGCTGTTGATGTCAAAGGTCGTAAAGAAACTGTGACTGTTTCTAAAGACGAAGAACCGCAAAGAGTTAGGTTTGACAAAGTACGTTCTTTAAGAACGGTGTTTAAATCTGATGGTACAGTTACTGCAGCGAATGCTTCAACCATCAATGATGGTGCAGTTGCACTAGTATTGTGCACTGAAGATTTTGCAACAGCGAATGGACTACCAATGCTTGCAAGTATCGATGCCTACGCAGCGAATGCACATGAACCAGAAATGTTTACAACAGCACCTGTAGGGGCAATGCAAAAAATTTATAATAGTCTTGACTCAAAGCCAACAGATTTTGACCTTTATGAAATCAACGAAGCATTTTCTGTAGTGCCTATGGCTGCTATGGAAGAATTTAGCTTAAGTGCTGATCAAGTCAATGTAAACGGTGGTGCAGTTGCCATTGGACATCCAATCGGTGCATCTGGTGCCAGAATTACCGTTACACTTGTAAATGCACTGCGTGAACAGGGTAAGTCAAAAGGCATGGCGTCGATTTGTATTGGTGGGGGAGAAGCGCTTGCTCTTGCCGTGACGGCTTTATAGTGGGCAAATTGTGCTTACCTAATATCTATCTGATTGAAGTGAAGTAACAATGGCTTCTACTTCAGACCCATCACAAGTTACCGTTCCTATTAATCATTTCAAAGCATCTAGGCGAATTGCAGCAACACTGTTTTCTGGACAAGCTATTGGCTCGGCTGCGATGGCAAATATTAGCTCAATTGGTGCAATTATTGCAGCTGCCCAAATTGGTGAACGTTGGCTAGGCTTGCCATCTGCCCTACATACTGTTGGTGGAGCTCTTATGGCGCTGCTAATTGGTTTTTTGCTAAACCGAATTGGTCGCAGAAATAGTTTGCTCTTTGGTTTAGGTATTGGCGTTCTTGGTGGGGTTATTTCGGTTATGGGCTTAGTGCAAGCTAAGCCTTGGTTATTTATTTTAGGCTTACCTTTTATGGGCAGTGCCAAAGCTGCATTGGACTTTGGACGTTTTATTGTTGGTGAGGTTTTTCCAAAAGCGCAACGTGGTCGTGCCGTGGCAACCGTTGTGTGGGGGGCTACGATTGGTGCTGTTGGGGGTCCATTTTTAATTGAACCTCTTGCCAGACTTTCAACTTATCTGGGGCTTTACGAACACACGGGTATTTACCTTTTTCCAGTTATTTTGTATGTTGTTATTTCTGTTTTTTATAGCATCGGTTTGCGTCCTGAGCCAGAAACGCTTATTGCAGAAGTAGCTGCAATTGAAGAGCAGGATTTAAATATCACGGGAAGTCAGAATGCTGCATCTGACAGTAGCTATATTCGTAGCTATAGAGAAATTTTTAGTGACCCAGCAATTGTAACAGCCATGTCTGCTATGATTATTGGCCACCTAGTCATGGTTATGATTATGGTTGTTACGTCTGTCCATATGGATCATCACGGACATAGTTTGGCAAGTATTGGTGCGGTTTTATCAAGCCATACCTTTGGTATGTTCTTTTTCTCAGTGTTTACAGGAATCTTACTAGATAAGTTTGGACGTGCTCCAGTCATTAGCGCAGGTGCCTGTATATTAGTTTTGGCAGCTTTAGTGGCACCTTTATCCTTACACTTAATACCTTTAAGTTTTGCACTTTTTTTACTTGGTTTAGGTTGGAACTTCTGTTTTGTTGGGGGCTCTACTTTATTGGCTGATCAGCTAAAGCCCGTAGAGCGAGGTAAGGTGCAAGGGGTTAATGATTTGCTGATTGGTGGTATTGCTGCAACTGCTTCATTGCTTAGTGGGTTTGTATTTGCATCTTTTGGCTATTCTGTCATGGCAATTGTAGGCGCAATATTATCTGCTCTCTTGCTTTTGAGAGTCGTAATCTGGTTTTTGCGTCTTAGATAAAAGGCTGGTTTTATAAATTACTCATTGTCAAGATGTAGTAGAACACTGATTTTGCTTCTTTGTCTCAATATCTTAAGGTTTCTTCATCTTATTACAATACTAGATTATAGTTCTTACGTGTAATACTAACGAATGAAAATTTTAGTGAGGAAGATGGGTGAGGGACAGGGCGTTGTATTACCGCAAAGTGTTCTAGATCAGCTGGGAACTGATGAATTAGAACTAGAGGTTGTTGGTCGCAGTATTATTCTGAGACCAGAAGATCATAAGGAAGATGCCCAAGAGCATGCTACGAAATCCTTTTTGAAGGTTAAAGAAAGGCGAGAGAAGATGCTCGAGCGCTATGGTAAGGTTCGCTAAGTGTAAAAATAAGTGTAAAAAAGAGTGTATTTTTTCTCTAACCGTTAAGGCTTTAAAGCAAAACCTTTAATGAACAATTGAAAACAGGAGATTTAGCAACTAAATCTCCTGTTTTTTTAATAATAACTATCGTAAAAATTAAAGCTTGATTTAAAGATATGCTGTTTATGTGTCTTGTCTATACATTTAAAGCTAGATTATAGTGTATACTTACAAAATGAAAAGAAAACTTTCATTACAAAGCTTGGCGGTCGTGAAGTACATGCTTGAACGACCAAAAGATGATGTTTTTGGGCTCGAGCTTATTGAAGCAGTCCAATTACCTGCAGGTACTATTTATCCGATACTTACTCGTTTAGAAGATGCGGGTTGGATTGAAGGAGAATGGGAAAGCTTGGACCGTAAAGACGCAGGACGTCGTAGACGGAAGTATTACAAACTTACTAAAGATGGTAAGAAAGATGGTAGGAAGCAATTAAAGGACAGTTTAAAAGCGCTCGAGCGCCTTGGATTATTTGAAAAAAAGAAATAGCTTGAGTATAGTCTACCCAAGCTATGAACAAATTTTTTAAAAAGAATCTTAGATAACCTTAGGTTAAGACTTCATCTAAGGTTTTAGCGATGCGCTTTGCTTCATCGATAGTATTGTAATGCAATAAAGATATTCTGACAACACCGTCATTGGTATCTAGACCTATGGCTTCGCAAAGTCGGTACGCATAAAAGTGCCCGCTACTACAGCCTATTTTCTCAGCTCTTAAAGCTGCGGAGATTTCAGTTGAACTTTGCGCAGAACTACTGAAACCAATTGTAGGTGCACGATTCGCACGATTATTTTCTAAGCCTCCATAAACTTTCACATTGTCTTTTTGGGCTAAACTATCTAAAAGTACACCCATTAATAAAGTCTCTTGTTCTTCAACTTTTGCAAACATTGCTGCACAGTCTGACTTAATGTCTCCTGTCGCAATTCCGTTTTCTTTGGCAACAGCTTGATAATAATCAACGACGCCAGAGGCACAAGCTATATCGTTGTGGTGTGGTCCTGCTGGTGTTAACTTGTAACCCACGCCTTTTGCTTCATTAAAAAAGTGACCTTGGTGACTCAAGGTTTCTAACCATGATTTCTTTACGTAAAGTAAGCCTAAGTGAGGTCCGTAGGTTTTATAAAGACTATACATGTAAGCATCAATATCTAAGTCAACAAAGTCTAAATGCACGTGAGGTGCCCAAGCTACGCCATCCACAATTATTTTGACGTCTGCTTTTTTTGCTCGGATGTTTTGAACGATAGCTTTTACATCGTTGGCTGCACCAACTAAGTTTGAACAGTGTGGAAAGCAGATAACTTTTGTTTTGTCAGTAATAAGGGGTAGTAAGGCTTTGGTATCTAAGACACCATCTTCAGGATTCACAAGCCATTCTTTTATTTCGATGCCATGTTCAGCTAAGCGTCGCCATGCGCCACCATTTGCTTCATGGTCTTGGTTGGTAACAATAAGTTCATCACCACTGCTTAAGTCTTTGGCTAATGCTTGAGCAACTATGTAGGTATTCATGCTGGTACTAGGTCCAAACATGATTTCTTCTCTACTTACCCCATGCATAGCAGCAAAAGCGTTATAGCTTGCATCCATAGCTTCACCAGCTTCTTTAGACGGTGAATAAGCGCCATAAGGCTGGACACGTGTGTTTGACATGTAGTGATGATGTTTATCCAATACAAACTTATTAACAAAAGAACCACCAGCGTTTTCGCAAAAAATGAGGTCTTTATTGCCTTCATAGCTAAATGCAGGAAAATGCTGACGTATTGCTTGGATGTTCATTGCTTCTGTTAATGTTGTCATGTTGTGATTATACGGTATATTTGCTGCAGTTGTACGATGGTGGATTATAAAACTATCTTTGTATGGTTAATGGTTATTCTAGTGGCATTAGCTTCTGCCACCAACGTAGGCGTTTCCAAATGCCAATTTCGCTTTCTCGAGCGTCTTGCTGGGCATCTCGAAAGATGCGACTGTATCTAACATTGGGTGGAAATGTTTTTACTTCTGCAAGTCCAACTTGAACTAAATGTCTATTCACTTGCGTATAGTGCTTCGTGCCTTTATACCAAGCACCATTGCGTCTTGGTATATAAATATAGACTAAAGGACGACCATAGCGGTCATGTGTTTCAAGATCTAACTCAACCCAAACATTCCGACCAACATTTAGTTGTTTTTTTGTAAAGTTGCTGGCTTCTTTACCCCAACGTTCTGGTTTTTCGCCAGGTTTGACTGTTTCAGGTGTATCTATGCCAATTAAACGACTGCTTTTTTGCTCACCATTAAAACAACAAAGCCAGACTGTATCCCCATCGACGACACGTATAACTTTCATTTTGGTTAATTCGCCTTCGATTTCAAAGCGGGCGCTATCTTCTTGGATAGCTCTGTAGTGCTTAAAGACGAGTTGAGGGTGTCTGTAGAGAATCAGTGCAATCAAAGCAATTAGAAAGAAAAACAGTCCAAGTAAGCGCATAGCAAGATGCATTGTATAACGAAATTGAGGTAGAATTTTACGTTTTCAACAAAGATGACATCTGTTTTATGAGAAGCTGAACACGTTACGAGCTTGTTTCAGGAATTGTCTCATATCAATTTGTCATGATGAGCTTAAGGGACTTGATTCTGCTGAATACCACACATAATCTTTAGGTCAATAAGATAGTTGTTATCAGCGAAATCATATGATATTTAAAAGAATTGAGAAGAAAAAAAGGCTTTTGAGAAGCTTGAGAGAGGTAATCCTAGATATGAAAGAAAACACATTAGAATTTAGAACTGGTCTGAGAAATACTGTAATTGTGATGCTCTTGGGACTGTTGTTGTTGAGCTCGAGCTCCGCACAAGTCATCGACTTACAGGTAGATAGCTTTGCACAGGTGGATTTAGTTTCAAGCACTGCATTAAGCGATGTAGGCTTTGAGGCAGTCGCAGACGATAGTTTTGTCCGAGAAATAACGAAGCCTGTTGGACGTGTCCATATTAGTACTTTGGATGGTGTAAAGAGCTGTACGGGTACACTTGTTCGTGAAGATATTATTTTGACTTCAAGTAGCTGTTTGCCAGAAGGTCAGATTGTTGCTACGAACTTTCGTTTAGGTTATTTGTCAGAAGAACGTTCTGGTGAGGTTTTTTCAGTTGAAATTACACCTGTCGCTATGAATACTGATCTTGGTTATATGCTTTTAAGGGTTAATAGTGACGCAGTTGTGAACTACGGATTCTTACCGCTATATATTGAAGAGGCAGAGGTGGGCTCGAGCCTCAAACTCATCCAACATGCCTTATCTGCACTGATGTCTTTAACCAAAGACTGTGAAATTACTGCTTCAAATGGTGATATTTTCGAACATAACTGTCAATCAGCGCCTGGTGCAAGTGGTGGTTTAATGTTTGATAAATTTGGCTATCCTGTGGGAATGCAACTTGAAGAAGGTTTAGGCATTAGCCTACTTACGCTTGCAAACAATAATAGGATCATTGCAGAAATGTATAACCTTACAAGTGAGGTAGCTATTGATATAGATGCGATTGATGAAAGTACTGTAAGGACACAATCTACTTCTACCAGTATTGTTTCAAGTTTAAGTAGCTCGAGTGTAGCTGAGGTAAGCACAGATTCAAGTACGGATTCAAGCACAGATTCAAGCACAGTAGTATCTGACTTAGCACCAGTAGCTGTAGAAACAACCATAACTACAACACCTTTAGCAACAAGTTCTGTAGAATCAGGAAATAATACCGTGAGCAATAGTTCTATTGGCAATACTACAAGCAGTCTAAGTGCACCAGCACAAGTCGCATGGTCAATCCTCGCTGAAGGTGCTCAAGGCAGCGCACAAGAACCGTCAGCATATCTAATACAGTCACAGCGCAAACTACAAGAAGTTTGGTCTATAGCAAATGGGAATTTTACACCAATGCCAACACTTCCAACGGTTGATTTCCGTGATACAAGCATCATTGCTGTGTTCTTAGGTATGAAACCAAGTGGTGGACATTCAGTAGAAATTGCAACTATGGTGAATAAGGCTACTGGCTTAGATGTTTCTCTACAAATCAATGAACCTGGCGCTGGAATGTTCGCAACTATGGCACTTACTAGTCCATGGGTTATGGTCGAAGTTACAGGTGCAACACTTTCAAATATCAATATTA
>CALHRJ010000175.1 GCA_938038395.1 uncultured Deinococcales bacterium
TGGGAAAAGGTCGATATAAAATGAACCAAGATAGGTGCCGTCTTCATCATTAATGTCAAAGTATTCTACACTTTCGTGCCACACTTCAGCATTGTCTTGCTTTACGATTGTTATACCAAACAAGGTTGTGGCTAAAGAAAACATGCCTTCAAGGACACTATCTGCAGGGAAGTAGGGACGCAGTTCTTCATCATCAAATGCGAATTTTTCGGAGCGCAATTTTTCAGATACGTAGCCTACGTCCCAAGCTTCTAATTCTGTGATGCCCAGTTCTTTTGCATAAGCATTGATTGCTGTAATTTCATTGACAAAGTAGTCTTTGGTACGTACTGCAAGGTCTTTGACAAAGTCATAAGCGGTGGTGCCGTTTTTAACCATGCTCGTTTTTAGACGGTAATCAGCAAAATCTTTGTAGCCATGCAGCTCTGCAAGTTCTCTACGAAGACGCAATATTGTTGAGATGTTTTCTTTGTTGTTTTGCTCACCAGAACTCGCTCGGTTGCTGAACGCTTGGTGAATGATTTTCCTTAACTCACGGTTACTACTGTATTTTATGACGGGCAAGTAAGAGGTGATTTGTAAGGTGAAGCGGTAACCCTCTTTGTCTTTTGCTTCAGCGTCAGCTCGAGCTTGGGCAATCGCTGAGTCAGGTAAGCCTGCAAGCTCTGCTTCATCTGTAATGATGTGCTCAAAAGCATTGGTTGAATCAAGAACGTTATTAGAGAAAGTAGTATAGAGTTGTGACAGTTCGACATTTATTTCTTCAGCACGTTGTTTTTTGTCTGCAGGTAAATCTGCACCTTCATGTTTGAAGTCTTCAATGGTTTTTTCTAGGTGACGTTTTTTGATGCCAGTGAGTTGTTTCGCTTCGTCAGTTTCAGAAAATGCTTTGATACGTGCCCATAGTTTTTCGTTGAGCGGTAGTCTGGCACTAAAGGCTGTGAAATCTGGCTGTACAGATTCAAAACCTTCTCGTAATTCAGGACTGTTTTTTACAGTCATGAGGTGGTAAGCCAGACCAATTGGGTGACCTAGGTCAAGGTTTAGGTCATCTAGGGCTTGGATGGTGTTTTCATACGTTACTGCTTCGTTTGAGTTAGAGATGAGCTCGAGCCTTTCCTCAGCCTCAGCCAAAGCCTCACGAATGCCTGGTTCCACATGTTCAGGTTTAATTTTCGAAAAAGGAATTTTAAAACTTTTGTCTAAAATAGGGTTCATAGGGTTCCTCGGTTTTCTTTTTGTGCAAGTCAAACTAACTAAGGTCAATTAGCCTTTTGAGTTAACTTTCTTTAGCATTTCTAAATAGATACTACCAATATCAAATAATGACTTACCAATCACCTAACACATCCAATAATCACGAAAAGCATGAAACACTTTAAGTAGCATCTAGCTTTTGCTAAACAAGACGCATAAATTAGTGTTGATCTACACTACTCATATTTTGATTAGGTGGTGATGGTTTCTAAATCACTATCTTAAATACACTGTATTTATTTGACCATATCCCCATATGGTATTCGAAAATACGTGACAGCAATATTCTGAAGTGCTAATCTAATTACATTATAAGCGCTTTTGTGTAGCTGTTTCTACTCACAGCTTACATAGCTGCAAATACAGCTTCAAAAGCAAATCAGAGTTAGCTGATATAGTGTAACTAAGGAGTTAGTAAAATGGCAAAAGAAACAAAATCTGTAGATGTACTCATCATAGGCGGTGGACCAGCAGGTTTAACCGCAGGCATATACGCAGGTAGAGGACAGTTAAACACTGTTATTGTTGAAAGGGCTTTACCTGGCGGGCAAATTGCTCAAACAGATGAGGTAGAAAACTATCCTGGGTTCCCAGATGGTATTGCAGGTCCAGAGCTTTCCGAGCGTATGGTCAAACAAGCTGAAAAGTTTGGTGTAAGCATTGTCATGGATGAAGTTAAAGGTCTTAGTAAAAACGGTCAGAATTTTACTGTTAATACGGGTAGTACTGACTACACCGCCAAAGCTGTAATCATTGCTACTGGTGCAAACCCACGTCGTTTAGATGTTCCTGGCGAAGATGAATTTTATGGTCGTGGTGTTTCAACATGTGCAACTTGTGACGGCTTTTTCTATCGTGGCAAAGAGGTGGTAGTTGTTGGCGGTGGCGACGCTGCTGTTGAAGAGGGATTGTTCTTAACTAAGTTTGCAGATAAAGTCACTGTGATTCACCGTCGTGATGAGCTTCGTGCAAACAAAGCTGCTCAAGAACGTGCGATGGCTAATCCAAAAATGCACTGGATGTGGAATACGACTGTTGAAGAAGTTATCGGTGATGATGGCTTAGTCACAGGTGTCAAGACTAAAAATACTGAAACAGGTGAAGAAGGTATCTTCAATACGGATGGTGTGTTTATATTCATTGGTCACATACCAAATACTGACTATCTAAATGGTGTTGTTGAACTTGGCGATACTGGTTATGTAGCGGTTAAAGATGAAATCTATACCAATGTCGAAGGAATCTTCGCAGCTGGTGATGTGAGTGACGAGATTTATCGTCAGTTAAGTACCAGTGTTGGCGCAGGTACACGCGCTGCCATGATGGCAGAAAAGATGTTAGCCGAAAAAGAAGCTGAGCAAGAAGCGGTAGCTGCTTAAACAGCACCAAAAAAAATCTGAGATAAGACAATAAAAATGGGAGACGCTATGTTGGCGTCTCCCATTTTTTACATTGTTTTTTTAGAATCAGGCAATTTTGATATTATTGACCTAAATCAGAAAAAACAGATACACCCTTAGCTACAAGCGCATCAATTGCTTGTCTATCAGCTGAGCCATCACTCAGGTCAAGTGCAGTGTTGTTGGAAATGTTTAATTCATTGCC
Source organism: uncultured Deinococcales bacterium (assembly GCA_938038395.1). Taxonomy (GTDB): domain Bacteria; phylum Deinococcota; class Deinococci; order Deinococcales; family Trueperaceae; genus CALGZD01. Next base: position 2,863 of record CALHRJ010000175.1, read on the forward strand.
TGCTGCAAAGGTTGTGTTTTGAACAAGTGGATAAAGGTCAGCAATTGGGTTGCCAGCAAGCTCAAGGTCTTTAATGTTTGGCAAGGCCGCTAAGCTGCTAATATTGCTAATGCCACTACCCAATGCGGTTAGATTTTCAAGCTTTGTATAATTTGCTAGCACACTAATATCAAAATCACCAGTTGCCGTACTTCTACGTGTGATGTTTAGAGTTTTGATATTTGTTAGATTGGCTAGAACATTTAGTGCATCAGTTGGAAGCGGTGCATTTCTCAAGCTTAATGTTTCGATGTTGCTTAGCTGTGCCAGAGGGCTCACATCTGTTAGCTGACTACCGAAGATAGTTACATCAGTTAATGAAGTTAGACCAGCAAGTGGGCTAATATCTGTTAGTGAGCTGACGTTTGAAGCACTGAACTTTGTAAGGTTTGTAGCAAATTCTAAGCCTGAAAGATTGTCAACACGTGACGGTCTGCCGCTGAAAGACAACTCAGTTAAGCCAAGGATTGTTGTTTCAGTGATGTCTTGAACAGTTGCGACATTTAGATCTCTTCGCACTTCTTCGGCGAGTTGGCTATTAGCAAAAGTGATAACTGCATCGCCTGGTGTACTATTACGAAGCTTAAGAACACAATTGTCAACAGTTAGGTTGCCATCAGAATAGATGCTTACAAAAGCACTACGAGCGTTGGCTGGTGCAGTTCCAAATAGTTCAACTCTACCTGGCGCAGCAAATGCTACATCGATTTCTTTCATAGTTGCTACACCATCAAAAAATACACTTAAATCTGCGTAGTCTAAAGCTGCACTTCTAGATGCTTCACAACTAAAGACATAGTTTTTACCTGCAAGTGTGCTTACATCATTAGTGCTTAAACCTTGGTCAACACAAGCACCATTACTTAGAGTTAGCTTTTTTCTAGCAGGGCTCACATTGAACGTAGTGTAGTTACCGCCACAACCAACTGACCAATCAAGTGGTGCATTGTTTGCGTTTGCAGAACCGAAAGTACCGTTTTCTAGAAGATTATCACTACTTGGCGGTTGTGGCGGTTGTGGTGGTTCAACTTCTAGCATTAGGCTACAGTTATCTACAACAACTGGATTTTCACTGTAGAGCCACATGCTTACATAGCTTGTGTTAGTAGGTGCAGTACCTTGTGTATCTATACGTGCATAGCTCGAGCTACTTGTGATTGCGGTTGGTGCTGCGAGTAATTCAGTGAAGGTTTCGTCTTCAAAACTCATACCCATACCTGTCCACCCAGTGCCACTCAGTAATTTTACATTGCAGCTTAATGTGACCTTTTGATTCGCTTCAACAACTGCTGAACGGTAAAAACAGTTAAGTGGATTAAGTTTTAGGGCACCAGTACCTTCAAGTGTATCTGTTGAAGTCTCAATGGCACCAGCAGCACATGCTGTCCAGCCTGTTAGACCAGATTCAAAACCACTGTTTTCAAACAGATTACCAGTATCAATAGCTACAGCTTGTGGAGTAATAGCTTGTGGCTTAATGAATTGAGCATTTACATTTATTGGATCGCTTCTGTCTGGCGAAGTACGTGTAGGTGTAGTAATGGGTGATGTTTGACAAGCACTGATTATCAATGTGATACATAATGCAATTGCCCCTATGGTGAAGTTTTTATTCATACGATTTCCTCAAAAATTCCCACTAGGATTTGCTTTGCCCCCTAATGTATTTTTCAAGGTAGCAGTTTAGTGATAACCACAGCATTCTTGGTGATAAACTATGGTTTAGTCCTTTCTAATGCTGTGTAATTGGCACCTACAGGTAATCGGCACCTACAAGTAATTGGTACTTGTAACTCCCTCTAACTGGGAAAAAGAAATCGTTAGGGTTGTTGTGTTTGTCCTGACAAGCCTTGTAATGGTGGGCTAGTATTGCTGGACTTTATGTTGCCTACAGAATCAGCTACCCAATCACGAATTGCAGCTTACAGGCTCGAGCTCCGCCATATGCTCAAACTGGCTTGGCCGATTGTTCTAGCCCAACTAGCTCACACCTCACTTGGTCTAACCGATAGTCTCATGGTGGGGCGCATCAATCCAGAATCCTTAGCAAGTATTGGTGTTGCTGGTAGCTTGTTCTTTGTAACCTTTATCGTTTTTGGTGGCATCATGATGTCTGTCAGTGCCTTAGTTGCACAGTCAGAAGGCTCAGGAGATAAGCAAACAGGTTTACTAGCACTCTGTCAAGCTATGCTCATAGCCACAGCCATCAGCATCCCCCTCATGATTTTGTTCCAAAATGGCAGCTTTATGTTGGAGCGCGTGCTACGGCAAGAAAGTGTTGTTGTTCAACTCGGTACTGATTATCTAAAAGCCATGTCTTGGGGAATATTGCCAAGTTTATGGTTGGTGGCCTTGCGCTCATACTTTGAAGCAATTGCTCGCCCTTGGCCATTACTTTTTGTAACGCTATTAGGTTTTGCAGCCAATATTCTCTGCAACCTAGTTTTTATATTTGGCTATGGACCAGTTCCAGCTATGGGTCTAACAGGTGCAGGTTGGGCCAGTAGTACGGTTTATTGGCTTATGTTCATAGCTGCTGCCTGTTATCTCTACACAACGCTGCGTCATGAAAAGCCTTTTGCAAATCTTAGGAAAATTGATATCAGCATGATAGCTGAAATTCTGCGAATAGGTTTACCAATTGGCGTTGCTTTTGGCTTCGAGTCAGGCTTTTTTGCCCTCACCACCTTTTTAATGGGGCAATTTGGTACCGACGCCTTAGCAGCACATGAAGTTGCCATTCGTACTGCCTCTTTTTCTTTTATGATTCCTTTGGGGCTAGCTGCTGCTACAACCGTTAGAGTTGGCCAGGCGGCTGGACGTGGAGACTATTTGGCAGTGCGCCGCTCTGGTATAACCGGTATTTGGCTAAGTGTATTTGTGATGTGTTTGTCTGCACTTGCATACATAACCATTCCAAGAACAATCATTGGGTTTTACATAGATTTGAGTGATCCTGAGAATGCATTATTGATTAAACAAGCTATTAGCTTCTTTGCCTTAGCTGCAATGTTCCAAATTTTTGATGGTTTACAAGTAAGCAGTCTTGGTGCTTTAAGAGGCTTAAAAGATACACGTATGCCGATGATTATTACCGCAGTCGCCTATTGGCTATTAGGCTTTGGAAGCCTTTATATATTTACTTATACCCTTGATATGCAAGGCAATGGACTTTGGCTTGGTTTGGTTGTCGCGCTTGCAGCAGCTGGTGGCTTACTTTGTTGGCGCTTTCTTAGGCTTAGTAAAAAAACGTGATAAAAAAGAACTCACCTGGCAATGTAAATATATCACAATAATAAACTTTATTTTACTAAAGATTTATCTCTTTATTTCTAAAACGCAAGTTCTTTCTGATAAGAGCATTATGGAATATTTCACATTAACAGCTTGAAATATTTCACATTTGCTGATATAACTGGTTTTAATGATAAAGATGAGCCTGGGGGGGCTTCTCTTGGCATTGTTATTTCTATTGTGTTTTAGCAATAGTTTTGCAAATACGCCTATTCGTGTGCTACTTGAAAGTAGCCAAACGACTACCGTCACCATAACGGGTCAACATATTGGCTATGTTGATAATCAAGAGCGTTTTAGCGCTACTACAACTTTGGATTGGCCCATTACTGCAGAAGCTGGATTTTTGTATGTTGATGGTGACCGCCTTGGACAACGATTTAGAATCACAACATTGCAAGATAACCACTTTGTACTGGAAGGGAATCAGTACAGAGGGGATATCCTGTTTGTAGCTAAGCAAGATAAAGTATTAGTGATTAATGTTGTGGAGGTTGAAGAATACTTACGTGGAGTTATTGGCGAAGAGATGATTCAAAGCTGGCCACTTGAAGCTTTGAAAGCACAAGCTGTCGCTGCGAGAACTTATGCCATAAACGAAATTCGTAGCCCTATGAGTTCTGCTGAATACGATATTTGTGCTTCGACTGCTTGCCAACTTTATAAAGGTGTGGCAGCAGAGCATGAAAGTACAGATAGAGCTGTCATGCAAACTCAGGGTTTGGTCTTGACCTTTGATGGTCGAATTGCTGAAACACCGTACCACGCAGATTCTGGCGGTCGTGTGGCCTCGAGCTACGAGGTCTGGTCCCAGCAAATCCCCTACTTGGATAGCAAAGTAGATATTAGCTACACCAGTCCTTTTGCGAATTGGCAGCATAACTTTGATGCTGCAAAAGTTGCTGCACACTTAACAAAGCAAGGCTATGTTGTAGGCGATATTCAGTCTATGTCAATTCAACAAGTCAGTAATTCTAGTCGTGTTACCCATTTGAACATTCAAGGTAGTGCTGGCTCGGTAGAGTTACGTGGTCGAGTGTTACAAGACTGGATTCGTAGTTTTGGACTTAAGTCAACCTATTTTGAGATGGTTGGACCTATGACTGTGCGTGGACAAGGCTTCGGTCATGGTGTGGGTATGAGCCAGTATGGTGCAAAGGCACAAGCAGTGAACAACAAAGATTTTAAAGCGATTTTGGCTTTTTACTATCCACAAACCACGATGGAATTGTATGGTGCTGCTTTAGCATCACGGTAGGCATATAAAAAGGACTTTTTACGAGCTAACTTGAGAGAAGTTTTGACTCATCTTTAAACAAGAAAGGCACTCATGAATTTGAGTGCCTTTTTTCTGTGTAGCAATGGTTTCTGCGTAGCAAGGGTGCGTCCCGCTAAAGGTTTAATGAATGTCTTAGGTAATTAGCAGATTATTTTATTCGGACACAGCTTTGAAGTTTTTAAAAAGCAAAAAACTTCTCTTTGTACTGATTTTTTCAATCTTGAATCGGACGCATCTGTAACTTGAGTTTTTATCCTCTAGCTAACTTAACGGTTTTAATTACCTCTTTAACATTAAGTTTGCCGTCTTCAAGCTGGGGCTGACATTCTTCAAGATAACATTCTAAGATTGCATCGCCCGTGGCATCTAAAGCACTGCGTACGCCTGAAAGCAGTGTTAGGATTTCTTGGCATTCGCGCTCATCCTGAACCATGTTTTGTAAACCACGTACCTGACCTTCAAGGCGTTTGAGTCGGTTTATGATTTTACTTTTATCTTCTTCGTGTGTTTGTTGACCCACAACAGTGTCTCCTCGATTGGTTGATTACTTAGATATCTTTTAAGTAGTTTAAACGAATTATGGTGCTTTTAAATGTAACTTTCTGTACATGACTATGTTAATCTAAGTCGCGATGGGAACGAGTCCTTATTTTAATTTTGCTAGCTTAATCGCTTTACTTGCGGCTTTAGCCTTTAGTTTGCCTTTTGTTGTGCGCTTAGCTGAAAAGCTTGGTATAGACCGTAGTTTTGGAATTCTTGTCACTTTAGCGGCAGCTTTTGTGGCCTTGGCTTTTGTGTTTATTCGCAACCGTCTTAGGCATAAAGAGCGGATTGTATCTAGAATTGGGCAGATTAGGACTCAAATTGAAAAAAAGCCAAGTGATGTAGCATCTTATAGCTATCAGTCAGACCATCTCGCAGATTTATATCTAACGTTGGGGCAAAAGTCAGAAGCTTTAGGTGCATTTGAAGAGTACTTAAAGGTTTTAGAGGCTAATCTTAAAGAAAGAGATGAAGCTTCTGAACACCTAAAGGAAAAAGACCGTGTTATACTTGCCATTGAACGGTTAACGCAAGATTTAGCAAGTGATGAGATTCTAGAGTAATCTGTTCAAAAAATGGTTAAGTGAGTTTGTAAAGGACTAATTTTGTGAAAGCATATCGTGGTTTGGTAAAAGAGGGCAAAGTGATTTTTGCTGAAGGTGTAACCTTGCCAGAAGGTGCAGTTGTAACTGTCACGATTGGTGAAGCTGAACACTTACGGGCAACCTTGCAAAGTCGATTAAAGCGTAATGTACGCCGCCGAGTTAAAGCTAAATTGCCAAAACTTGGTAATCATAAAGGCCTTGGTGCTGGTACCGCGGCTTTTGAACAACAATAAGTAAATTCAACTATATAGCGTGACAAAATTATATTTAGTACCTACACCTATTGGTAACTTAGGCGATATAACCTTGAGAGCTTTGGAAGTTCTTAAGGCTGTGGATGTTATTGCTGCTGAAGATACACGGCATAGTAAAAAGTTACTCGATCACTTTGGGATTGACAAAAAGCTCGAGCGCCTTGACGCCCACACAATCACCCAAAGAGCACCTAAACTCTATGACATATACGAAACAATCGCTTACATAAGCGATGCAGGCACCCCAGGCATATCAGACCCAGGGGCTGAGCTTGTACGTTTGGCGCTCGAGCGTGGTGATGAAGTTGAATCACTCCCAGGAGCAACTGCCTTTGTTCCAGCCTTATTGCAATCAGGTCTTCCAACTGCACGATTTTGTTTTGAAGGATTTTTACCTAGAAAAGGTCAAGATCGTAAACAACGCTTACAAGCTATCGCAGCTAGTAGCTATACAACTTGTTTTTATGAATCTGCGAAAAGGGTTCAATCAACTTTAAAAGATCTTGCTGAGTATTGTGGTGAAGCACGACAAGTGAGCATAAGCAGAGAACTAACTAAACGCTACGAGACAACTTACAGAGGTAGTGTACAAGCACTGCAAGCTGAGCTAGCGGAGAAAGACTTAAAGGGTGAAGTTGTGATTGTTGTAAGTCCTCAGGAGGAACAAGCAAGCAATGATTTTGAATCTGAGGCAGCTTTGTTACGAGAAGAGGGTTTGTATGGCAAGTCTTTACAGAAAGCTCTAAAAGCCATGGGTGCGCCTAGGAATTTGGCATATCAATTGTCGCTTAATGAGTCTGAATAGCGTATTTTTCTAGAGTTGTTCTTGTTCGATTGAATAGTATTCATACTTACCTTAGCTTTAGAAAAGGATAGAACAAGACGCAATAAAAATGCCACGCAAATTCATTTTATGCGTGGCATCTTATTCTGAATTATTTAGATTTTAATTGCTTTTAGCAGCTTCTTTCAATACAGTTTCATGTGCAACTTTCAGTGCAGAATCAGTATCGATACTTACAAGCGCTTCACCCTGAACTGGGCTACGGTCACGTCTTTCAACCGCTTGGAAGAAATCAAAGCTACCGTCTTCGTTGATGGTTGCCATACCCGCAGATACACCATCAATGATGATTTCGATTTCTTGACCTTCTTCAGCACCTTGACCTTCAAAGTTGATGAAGCTCGGACGACGGCTATCTTTAACTTTTACGTCTGGTTGGATGCCAGTTTTATTGATGCTGCGTCTGTCAGGGGTTAACCATTCGAAGTTAAGAAGGACAAGCTGACCATCGTCAGATAGTGGTGTAACGGTTTGACCTACACCTTTACCAAAGGTTTCTTCGCCAACAACGAGCGCACGGCCGTGGTCTTGCAAGGCACCAGCAACAATTTCAGATGCGGATGCTGAGTTTTTGTTCACAAGCACAACCATTGGTAAATCAAACATAGCTTTGTCTGCTGTGGCTAATCTGCGGGTTACGCCTCTTGAGCGCTGGAAAACGATGCTACCTTCGCTTAGGAATTCATCAGCCATGACGATGCCTTGGCTTAGTAATCCACCACCATTGTCACGCAAATCTAGGATAAGTGAGGTGATGCCTTGCTCTTCAAGTGCATCAAGTTGTTCTTTTAGCTGGGTATATACTTTTTCGTTTGAAAAGGTGCTAACCGCTACATAACCAACATTTTCTGGTAATACGGTTGATTCAACTGAAATGATTTCAATTCTATCTCTAACAACATTGAACTCTAAAAGCTCATCTTCACCAGCACGGCGCATTAGTAGGTTGGCAGTGCTGCCTTTTGGACCACGGATACGATCAACAACGTCAAAAATATCCATTTCTTCAACATTCACACCATCAACTTCGATGAAAATATCGCCACGTTGTAGGCCGTTGTTCCAGGCTGGACTATCTTTATAAGGGTTAACAATTTCGATTAGGGTTTGGTCTTTACGGTTGATAGCAGAGATAGTTGCACCGATACCTTCAAAAGAACCTGAACGATCTTGACGGTCACGGTCAGCGTCTTTTGGTTCTAAGTAAGAGGTGTAAGGGTCATCTAGTGCTTCAAGCATACCGTCTAGTGCGCCACGGATGATAACGCTATCATCAACGTTGTCGTCTAAGTAGTCTCGCTGAATTGAGCCATAGGCTTCCATGAAAGCTTGTCCTGCAGGGGTTGACAAGAAAGATTCGACGACACTATTGCGTGCATTTTGTGCTAAACCAGACTGTAGGGCACCTAGTCCAAACGCAAGACATGCAATGAGTGTAATAAGACCGATAAGACGGGACTTGTTTTGTGGGGAGTTACGCATATATATAGTTACCTTTTTTCCTTTGATTTTTAGGGTTTATCTGGGAGAGATAAAAACATCCTAAAGAGCGGATCTTAACAAAAGCCTACCTCATTTGTGTTCTTTCGTTCCGTATCCTACTTTAAATTCATGAGGTGTGTTTTGTATGTGTAGAGCGCTTTTAGTAGTGTTTTAGGCTGTTTGTTCACAGTTTAAGCAAATTCCAATTGAAATTTACTAGCCCTTTCCTAGTCGTATGAAGATTATATCTTGATTGGCTGTGACTCTATACTTACGAAACCAGATGAATTTGAGTCTATTTTGTAGCTAGGGTTTGCATTTTGAAAATGGATATTCGCTATCTAGCTAAGTCTTATCCAAAGTTGAAAATAGTCAATATCAAATAGAATTTTTTTGTTTTTTGAAGAACTTCTCAAGTGCTCTCTGTTAAAAGAAATAATCTGAAAAACCACCTTATTCATACGTTCAGCCTTAGTTGGACGCACCCTCTCTACCTATTCCTTGCGCCATAGTGTATAGTTTCGCTGATATGGCAGAACAAGAAGCTAAATCCAATATTGTTGTTCAGAAATACGGTGGTACATCGGTTGGTGATGTTGACCGTATCCGCAAAGTCGCTGCTCGAATTGCAAGAGCTGTAGAAAGTGGCGATAAAGTCGCAGTCACGGTTTCGGCAATGGGCAAAATGACTGATCATCTTTTAGCACAAGCTAAGACGGTCACGACGCGTCCAAGCCGTCGAGAACTTGATGTGCTGTTGACGACGGGTGAGCAACAGTCTATTGCACTTGTTACTATGGCGCTGCATGATATTGGTATCAAGGCGCAGTCATTTACTGGTCGACAAGCTGGCTTTTTGACAGATGGTTACTTTGGTGGTTCACGTATAGTTGAAGTGAATCCAGCTAAGATGCTAAAAGCCTTTGAAGAGGTTGATGTCTGTGTGATTGCTGGTTTTCAAGGTGTAGATGAAAACGGCGACATAAACACACTTGGTCGTGGTGGTTCTGATACAACTGCGGTGGCAGTGGCAGCAGCACTGAATGCTAGAGAGTGCGAAATCTATACAGATACTGAGGGCGTTTACACAACTGACCCACACATGATTCCTAGTGCCACGAAGCTGGATGAAATCGACTATGACGAAATGCTCGAGCTAGCCTCCTTAGGCGCTGGCGTGTTGCATCCGCGAAGTGTGTGGTACGCAAGGCGCTATGGTGTAACCATCCATGTACGCTCTTCATTTTCAAATAACAAAGGTACACTTGTTCACAAAACATCTTCTGGAGAAAAAGCTATGAAAACAGACCATCCTGTTACAGGTGTTGCGCTTGACCAAGGTCACGCAAGAAT
>CALHRJ010000176.1 GCA_938038395.1 uncultured Deinococcales bacterium
TTTGGGAGTTTAGATACGGCTCTAATTTGCAGTATACTATCATGCTCTGTCATGGTTTCTAACGAAAAAGCCTTTAAAGAATGAGTTTCTTTAAGTCCAGATGCGTTTTTGCTTTTTAGCAAATCACATGAGCTTAGAAAAACTGCAAAGGATAGAATTGCTAAACAAGATATTCTAAGTTTCTTCAATTCTTTTTTCTCCTGAGAATATAATAATCAGACTACTATGGTGCCAATATAATAGTTAAACAAGATTTAGGATATATTCGTTAAATGACAGTAATATTATTACTTAAGCTATAGATACTCAACAACATCACTTAAGTCAGGTCTAGGACGTTCTGTAGGGAGTTCGGTTGCAGAGCCTATGTACATAAAGCCTAAGATTTCATCTCCTTTGGCAATATTCAGGTGTTGTTTAATTGCATCACTATAATTCACCCATTCGGATAGCCATTGCGATGCATAACCAAGCGCTGTAGCAGCAATAACAATGTTTTGACAAACAGCAGCCCCAGATAATATTTGTTCCCAACGTGGCGCTCGTTCTGTTTCAATCTTGGTACTTACGATTAGTAACAGTGGCGCTCGAGCAGGACGCTGCTTTTCAAATTCTATTCGTGTGGCATCGGCGTCAGGATTTTCCCATTGAAAAACATTAGCAAAGACCTCGCCAAGCTGTTCTTGTGCTTCACCTTGCACCACTTGAATGTGCCACGGTGTTAGCTTTTTATGATCTGGTACACGCACAGCACAGCGTAAAATAGTTTCTAAATCTTCTTGATTTGGTCCTGGGGTAGTTTGAGATACGACCTTTACAGAACGTCTTCTAAGTAACAGGTCAATCGTGTCGTTTGTATGTTGTTTTTCGCCTATGAGTGGTTTAATAGTCATAATGAACTCTATCTTTCGGAAATGGGTTAAGGATGTTGTGCGCCTGTTGTATTCAAAGTAATTGAATAGAGTGAACTTGTTGCTGTGATGTAAAGACGGTTTTTCTCTGGACCACCAAAGGTGCAATTAGCACTAGGCTCAGGCACATAGATTTTCCCTAATAGTTTTGCGTCGGTACTATAGACTTGTATGCTGTCTGCACTACTTGTAAAAATATAGCCGTTGTTATCGAAGCGAAACCCGTCCGATACACCGGGATTGACTTCCGCAAAAATGCTTGACTCCCCTAAGCTTGTGCCATCAATAACATCATAGGCGAAAATATGATGCCAGCCATTTTCTTTGTGGCTCAAGCCTGTATCGCTTACGTACAAGATGCTTTCATCAAGGTTAAAGGCCAGTCCGTTGGGCTTGTCACGGTCTTTAGCAACGATGCTTAAGGTCTGGGTTTTTGGGTCAAAGCGAAAGACGTAACAGTGACCAAGTTCTGAGTCAGCTTTGTAGCCTTCGTGATTACTCAAGATGCCGTAAGGCGGATCGGTAAACCAAATAGTACCGTCGGATTTTACGACAACATCATTGGGAGAGTTGAGCTTTTTACCCTCTAAGTTGTCAACTAGAACTGTGATACTTCCGTCTGCCTCAGTGCGGGTGACACGTCTACCACCATGCTCACAACTAATAAGTCTTCCCTCTAAATCACGGGTGTGACCGTTGGTGAAATTTGCAGGTTCACGAAATACGCTCATACCTTCAGCATCGTTCCAGCGCATCATGCGGTTGTTTGGAATATCGCTAAAGAGCAGATAATCACCTTCCGAAAAATAGACTGGACCCTCAGCCCATATGCTGCCTGTCCAGTGTTTTACGAGTTTAGAGGTGGGTAGGAGTAAGTCGTCAAATCGTGGGTCAAAGCTTTCGAAATCTTTGTGAGTAGTATCGGGCATGTAACAGTCCTTTTGAATGATTATGTGTGAGTTAATCAAGTTTCAAGTCGTAATAGTTATTATATCCATTGCCTATCTTGAGAGTTGGGTTATTGATAAAACAGTTATACTAAACTGAAAGATAAATGTCATAGTCATGTTGTCGCTTATATCTTCAAAAGAACCGAAAGATGAGCACTTTCCAACCTATGCTTATTTTTGGCATTATGACATTTTTGATTCATTCGGTATTAGTCTAGCCACACACTAAGGCTAGTGTAACTTCTATAAATACGTTGAAACGATTTCTTTCTCGATTGCTAAACCATCCCATTCATTTTTAGGCTTTGGGCTTTCAAAAATAAGCGTATGGGGTCCACTAAAATTTACTGTGTGAACTATATCCAAACATTTTTTATAGTCTGCACTATTGATTGTGCCATTCTCAAAAAAGGCTTTGGCATGGCAAGACTTTGCGTATGGAGCAATTTTTTCAAATGCTGAATATTTTGAAACCCCTTCCCAATTTCCAAAGTCTAAGCACAGATCTAGTTGACCATCTAATGATTCGATAATTTGTAACAGACTTTCTGGTGTTGAAGCAGTATTGAACCAGTTTTCGGTCATAAGATTTAAGCCTAAGTCATTAGCTTTTTCTGCGAGAATTTTGAGATTGTTGATACTTAAATTTAAGACTTCAGACGTAGGTGATTGCTTACCAGCGATAACTCGAGCGCATTGACTACCTAAACTTGCTGCTATATCTAAACAATTCAGCATCCAAGCTACATCACGTTGGTGATGTTCAGGATGCGTGATATCACCATCATCGATAAGGAGTGAAAAGAGTTCGACTTTTGCATCATCAAGTGCTGATTTAAGTTCTTTAAGGTAGGCATTGTCTATGCTGGGAAGGTGGAAATGAGTGATTTCTAGCGTATGTATACCGAAATCAGCTAAAGCTTGTGGTAGCTCTAACAAGGAAAGTTCACCTTGATTATGTGTCTCTGAGGGTATTTTCCAGTTTTTTCCTACGCTATGTTCTACACCGTGAAAAGCTGGTTTGCCAAGTGCGTTGTTTAAACTCCAAGAGGAAACTGACAATCTTGCTATTGACATGAAATATTCTCCTACAATTGACAGTATACAGAAAACAAGCTCTTATTTGACCTATCTGAAAATTTTAGCGTTCTTTGAAAATTGTATACTGGGGTGAAGGAGGTTCAGGATGATTGACAAAATTGCTTTTGGGCGCACGGGGCACATGAGCACACGCACTATTTTTGGTGCAGCTGCGTTTATGGCTGATGGCTTTAAACAATATGACGCTGATCAGACTATGGAGCTTGTGCTCGAGCGTGGAATTACCCACATAGATACTGCTCCAAGGTATGGCGAATCAGAAGTGCTACTTGCACCTTTTCTACAATCGCACCGAAACTCTGTATTTCTAGCAACAAAAACTAATGAGCGAAGCTACCAAGCGGCTAAAGAGCAGATACATAAATCTTTAGAGCGTATGAAAGTTGACTCAGTTGATTTGATCCAACTACACAACTTGGTTGATAAACAAGAATGGCAAAC
>CALHRJ010000177.1 GCA_938038395.1 uncultured Deinococcales bacterium
CCTTATTCATAGAATTATCTGTAGGAACTTCTGATGTGATATCTGGTAAGACATCTGTGGTTTGGCAAGCATTAAGTACAATCGCTACTAACACTACTGCCGTTATAGTTATTAACCTCTTCATTTTTCCTCCCAGAAAAAGAACTTATACCGTGTCCGAAAATATATGTAATAAACAAATGAGCTCGAGCTATCATTTGCTCAACCATATTCCGTAAGCTACTTAGACATCTCCTAAAAAAGGACATCAGACTTAATTACGGATATAAACGGAATTGGTATTAAGACCCAAACTATCGTTGGATTTGAGTTAATCTATAAAATAAGGGATTCCCACAGCGTTCCCGTTTCTATTCCCAGCACTATGCCCAGCACTACGCCCAATAGCTACTTGTTAGCTCCTGACGAAGAAATATCTATTTTCTTTAAAACAAATTGTGGTATCTGTTAAATCATTTAGCAGTTGCAAAAAAGATTCCCGCAGCTAGAAAGCTTAGGTATTTACCGTTAAAGGCATAACATCATCATCTTGAGGTAAAAGGGTATCTATCAATATTGTCGACATTATTACTGCAAATGCCAATTTTCTAAAACGCCATAAGCACAAAAAAAGGAGTGAACATAAAATCCACTCCTTAAAAAATGTATTGTATTTTCAGCTTAGTTAGCAGTCTCAAACAAGCTTGTATACGTGCCATAACCTTCAGCTTCTAAATCAGCTTTTGGAACAAAGCGTAGTGAAGCTGAGTTCATGCAGTAGCGTAAACCTGTAGGTTCTGGACCGTCATTAAAAACATGACCAATGTGGTTATCGCCGTACTTACTACGAACTTCTGTACGAACCATAAAGAACTTTCTATCATCGTGCTCTGTAACTAATTCAGGCTCTAAAGGCTGCCAAAAGCTAGGCCATCCAGTACCAGACTTATACTTATGGGTTGAGCTAAAGAGTGGCTCACCAGAAATAATATCTACGTAGATACCAGCTTCTTTGTTATCCCAATATTCGTTTTGGAATGGTCTTTCAGTACCGTCTTCTTGGGTAACTTGATACTGGAGTGGGGTTAGCATTTGTTGAAGAACAGTTTTGTCTGGTTTTTCAAAGTTTACCCAAGGCCCGTCTGCACCCATACTTGAATCCATCATGCTGTCATCTGTACTGTGACTATCAGTCATTACTTCACTATCTGTACTTTCAGTACTGCCCGTCATGCTTGAAGCGTCAACATCTGTGCTTGCAAAAAATACAATATCGTTACTACTATTGTTGCTTGAGTCATCTTCCATCAAATTTTCAGGTAGTTGGTAAACGGTATCGTCACCTTTCCACGTACGATTAATAAACTGGTCACGACCTGAACCAAAGCGGTAGTACTTGTACCGTGCTGTACTCTTCTTATGATAATCCTGATGATAGTCTTCAGCTACATAAAATGGCTTAAACGGTAAGATTTGTGTTGCAATTGGAGTATCAAACTTGCCAGATGCTTCGAGGGCATCTCTTGAACCTTCAGCTAATTTCTGTTCCATTTCGTTGCTGTACCAGATAGCTGAGGTATATACAAAACCTCTATCTACAAATGAGCCATCTGCATCTGTTGGGTCATGTAGTCTCCAGAAAATGTCTAATAGTTCTTGGTAGCTGATTTCATCTGGGATGTAGTGAACTTCTACAGCTTCGCGGTGACCTGAGCCTTTTAGGGTTTGATAGGTTGGATTTTCTGTCGTACCACCCATGTAACCTGAGATAACATCAATTACACCCTCATGTTTTTCGTAATCAGACTCGACGCACCAAAAGCAACCACCTGCAAAATAGGCTTTGTGGATTGCACTTGTAGAGAGCATTGGTGTTTCGGCTGTATCGCTGTTATTTTGTGATACTGCTAAGGATGCAAAGACCGTTAGTAGAATCAGACTTAGTGAAAAAAGTAGTGTTTTGTTCATTTTAGCTCCTAACTTAGCTATATAGCTTCGTAGTTTATATATTAAATTTAAGTATGCTTGCCACAAAGGACTGTAACCTGGGACTGTAACCTGAGTTAGATATTGCCCTCACAAGCACTTACTGAACTTAGAATAGAAGAAGGTATTCACAAGAGTTTCACAAGAAATAACAAATCCGTGAAGATGTAGTTATCTTGCATTACGTATACTTTATATATTAGCTTTAAGGTATACCATCGGTCATAAAGCATCACCTCCAAGTCGTTGCAAGATGTTCAGGGTGTATAGTAAAGCAAATTTATGTAAAGCTAGTTTTTTCGTTTACTAGCTTAAGACTTGTCTCTACTAGGTCGCTCTTTACAAGGTCGCTCTTTCACAAAGCTACTTATCAAAATCCACCCCATAGAAAATGATACCCATGAATGATGAAGAAAAAACAAGAATCCTGATAGCAGAAGACGATGCTGATATAGGCAAGCTTATAGAAATGCACTTACGTGACGATGGTTACGAGGTTACTTGGACCACAGATAGCAACAAGGCGCTCGAGCTAGCCTTAGAAAACAACTTTGAGCTCATCATCCTTGATTTAATGCTACCTGGCATAGGTGGTTTAGAAGTTTGTAAAAACTTGCGTATGCAGCAAAACTTCACCCTTGTACTCATGCTCACAGCTAAAAGCAGTGAAATAGACAGAGTTTTAGGCTTAGAGCTTGGTGCAGACGACTACATGACTAAGCCATTTAGCCTTTTAGAACTCAAAGCCCGTGTAAAAGCACTACTCAGGCGAAAAGCGCAACTTCAAACAGCCATTAGTGAAGTCACGACTAAACTGATTGAGGTTGGTGAATTGAGCATAGATTTAGAAAAACGTGAAGTGCGTATTCAAAATAATGTCATCAGCTTAACCAGTAAAGAATTTGACCTGCTTGTACAATTTGC
>CALHRJ010000178.1 GCA_938038395.1 uncultured Deinococcales bacterium
GGTAATGATAACTTCAATACCCAGATAGTCAAATGTAGCTTTTAGTTCTTGAAGTCTTTTAAGTGCTTCGTCACTAATCTCAATATCAGTAACTAACTCAGTAATACTAAATAACCAATTATCAAGACCTTGGACTACACGAGGTTTCTCTTGGTTAGCTATGGTGTTACAAATCGTAAAATCCTGAGAAAATGTATGACCAATCAACTGAACCGCTATAATACAAAGTAAAATATTTTTTATATTCATATACTTAAGGAACCTCAACCACTAAGATTAAATTTATACGATCAACCAACAAGCAGAACAAAGCTTATCGCTTTTAGACACTAAGATCCTAACTCTTTTCTAGTAGGACTCAATTTAACTGCTTATCTTACCCTACTTAGTACAAGTACTGTATGTATACTGGCTCTTTAGAGCTTTGAGTGGCCTCTGCTAACAAAACAATTGGAAACTTTTTATCATCGAGCTTTTCACACTAGTTCTTACTGATTGACCACTCAATTAATCATAGAACCTGTTTACTTAAGGTGTTTTACATAACTGCGAACTAACTTTCCCATTGGCTAGCGAAGGTAATCCTTTAAGGTAAAGGTTCTTTAGAAAAGCTAAAGGTTGACTAGGTATTTCATAAAAGTACTTACCCTCATTGACTGTATGCTTATCACGTTTTATATCTACACTTATAAAACTATCATCAGAATATTCATAGAACAACTGAAAATCAACTATTGATTTATCAGTAAATTCTATATAACTATAATAACTGTCATCCTGAATCGTCGCTTGTTCACGTTCACTAGCAAATAGTTGTATTGGGCCCGATTTATAAAGCACAGGGGAAGCTGCATACAAGTACTGTCCTTTACT
The DNA here is from genome assembly GCA_938038395.1 of uncultured Deinococcales bacterium. Classification (GTDB taxonomy): domain Bacteria; phylum Deinococcota; class Deinococci; order Deinococcales; family Trueperaceae; genus CALGZD01. The sequence continues at coordinate 874 of CALHRJ010000178.1, forward strand.
ATTTTCTGACCATGCGCCTTGTATACCATCAATTCTAAGCGTCATCGCAGTTTTCTCTTCTTCTGCTGAAAAGCCATGAAATACAGTGTAAAGTTGTGGCTCAGTAGTTAAAGTAAGCTTTGTAATCGCAACATTTCCTTTACCCGAAAACATATAGAGCGCAGCTTTTTTTGGTTGATCTTCATCTGTCCATAACCATACTGAAAACTCATAAAATTCTCCAGCTAATGGTTTAAGTGTCTCCATCTCATAACTTAACCAAGGATCTTTTTCGCCATTAAAGATAAGTTTAGTAACTTTCTCAACCTCTTGTCCACTAGTTTGAGTTAACGGATCGCTATACTGAGTGGTACTCAACCTTACAGCGTCCCAGTTTTCTAATTTAGTTACAGTTTCATCAAAAAGGTTGACATGTTGAGCGCTGATAGAGTGAACAGACATAGGCGTTATTGCTAAGTCTGATTCACACAAACCATAGATTGTGGGAATGAGCTCTTGGTATAGCTCAACAGAATTAAACTCTTCGTAGTATCTATAGGGGATTTCCCAAATTGCCAATTCAGGTGCACTACTTGATGTATCAGTTTCTAAAAAATATTGTCGCAAAGAACGCCATAAGCCAGCAGCACCATACGCATAATTCGCAATTTCAACATCTAGCTCAGCCTGCAAAAACTCAGCAAAATTTGAGGTGCGACTAAAGCTTGTCCCCCATAAAGGCACGACGGACGTTTCAGTATTCGTAAGCAAATCAGATTGAGTTTGCAAACTAACAAGTTCATAGATTTCTTGGGGTTCAGAGGGAATAGCAGTACCACATGAAATATTCACAGCTCGAGCTAAATCGGAATACCTCTCAGTAATCAACTTTAATTGTACTTCAAAGTCACTATGAATTAACTGATACTTAGCATCATTTTTTTCTAAAGCTTCTTTTACAAGTTCGGCTGTATATGCTGCACTATGCGGTAACCAATGCGAATCTCTCTCAAAAGCATAGTCTTGACCTTGGGCATTGGCAAGCAAATACTCATAAACATTTGGTGTGTGAAAACCAATATCGTTCAAGACTTTTAGTGCGTTTTCATATGAGTTAATAGCTTCTTCTAAATCATAAGTTTTAAAAATCTCTTTACTCAGATCAAGCTTATCGTAATGCATCATTGCTCTACTAGGCAACAAAACAAAAATAACTTCTATACCTCTATACTCAAGTGCGGTTTTTAATTTCTTAAGTTGGACGACTGCTTCATCATCCATAACACTATCTGAAATCAAATCTGTACTACCGAACAACCAATTATCCAGACCTTGTATAACTCTAGGATTCTCTTGTTTCGCTAGAACCTCACAAACTTCGAAAGAAAAATCTTCTTGTGCAAAGCTACTATTAGTTGTCAAGCAAAAAAAACAGACTCCTAAAATAACCCATCTTATATACAACATAGCTGTAGAATACCTTAAAAATCGTACTGTCATGGTCTATACACTCAACTATGGTTTTCGACAAATTTGTGTACTAATTCCACCATAGCTTTTAGCTACTAATCCATCTATCGTAATTGACTCTATATAAGATTCACTTTCAATGTGTGGTAATTCATAAAAATACTTACCATTATTCCTAGAGTATTTATCCCGACTAATGCTTTGCTTTATTGTAGTGCCGTCTGCATAACCATATAACAAATCATAGTCAACTATTGATCTATCATCAAAACGAATATAGGTATAATAGTCATTATTACGGATACTTTCAGTTTGATTACGTAGTAGTTCAATTGATGGCTGGCGCTTATATATTCTTGGTTGAGCAGCATAAAGATAACTATCCCGATGCTTTAGATTAAGTTCATCAATTTGACTTTCAAGCCCATCAATTCTTATAGAATACGCAGTGTTTTCAGTATCAGCGAACTGATGTTTAACTAAATATTCTGTTGGTGTATCTGTAAGCGTGATTTTTTGAATAGTAATATCAGCACCATTGTAAACATAAATAGCCGCATCTCTGGGTTGCTCCTCATCAGTCCATAACCACACAGAAAATTCATACTCTTTTCCTGACAAATTCTCATTCGTTTCTACTTGCCGAAAAATCCAAGGATCATTCTGCCCATTAAAAACTAACTGAACAACACTCTCAAGTCTACTGCTAGTATCAACCGTAGTTGTTTCATAAGGAAAAATCATTGATCTCATAGCCAACCAATTCGCTTCGCTAAATAAATTATTAGACTCTCCCAATAAATTGATTGGATTAGCTATCGTAACTGAAGTACGAGGTGTAGCGTCTAATCCTTCTCCACAAATACCATAAATAGTAGGAATTATTTCTTTATAGGTGTCCAATTGGTTAAATTCTTCATAATATCCAAAAGGGAATTCCCATATAACAACCTCAGGATGTTGATTAGAGTCACCATTTTCCAAAAAGTAATGTCGCAATGATCTCCATAAACCTGCCACATTAAATCCATAATTGTGTACTTCAACATCAAGTTCTGCTTGTAAAAACTCAGCAAAATTTGAAGATCGGCTGTAACTTGTTCCCCATAACGCAACGTTTGAGGTTGAAGTAGCCTCAAATAGGCCCTTTACCTCACCAGGCTGAACTATCTCATAAGTTTTTTGAGGTTCAGTGGGATAAACAAACCCACAAGCATTGCTAACATAGCGTGCCAAATCGGAATTTCGCTGTACAATTTCCTTAAGCTGTACGTCAAAATCTGTGTATCTTAACTGGGTATCAACTGTCAAATTATTAAAAATATTTTTAATGGCTCGAGCTGTACTGTGTGCAGCTTCTGGCGTCCAGTGAGAATCTCTTTTAAAACCAAAATTTGCTACACTCTTTTGATTTAGATGCTCTAAAACATTTGGCGCTTCAAATCCCAAAGCTTGAAGTTCTTGGATAGACTCATTATACGATTGAATCGCAAGTTGAACATTGTACTCTTGGAGTAGCGGTTCACTTAAATCAAACTTATCAAAATGCATCATTGATCGGTGTGGCAAGTTGGCAACAATAACTTCAATGCCCACAAAATCTAGTGCCTTTTTAAGTTCTTGGATTCTCTGATATGTCTCACTGGCAATATCAATATCCGTTACCAATTCATTGCGACCAAATAGCCAATTATCAACACCTTGAACAATATAAGGTCTTTCATGCTCAGAAATTATTGAGCATATTTCAAAAGTTGAGTCATTTTGAGCATATGCGCCATTAACCCAGACCACTACAAAAATTAAAAATAGTTTCAACCTAAACATTGCTATTAATATACCCTAGTTAGCGGTTCAATATAATCTAGACTTAGACTAGGGTGCATCCCATCCAAGGTTAAAAATAGTTTCAGTACCAATTAAAGCTTTTTACTTTTCGAAAACTTTCAAGGTGCGTCCCTCCTAAATGAAATAATCTGATGTTTAGCTTAGATATTCCTTCAACCTATAGCGGGACGCACCCCTTAGGCTAAATGTTTAGCCTGCAATAAAGTTACTTCAAAACCAACCGCAGTTTTTGAAGTAAGCTCGGTTTATACTAAGAACACAAAAGAAAGGTTCTTCTATAATGGACGCTAAAGACACTAACGCTACTACTGAACGTCTTCCGCTACTCGAAGTAACAACTTCAGAAGCAGCCAATGCTCTACTAAGTGAAAAAGGTGCCGATATTCTGCATACCTTTATACCAGAGGGTCTTAGTCTATCCGACGCTGCAAAACGACTAGATATGAAACTCAATACTCTGCTTTATCACGTAAATCGGCTAATAAAGCTGGGGATTTTACAAATTAGTGGCACGAAAAAACAAAATGGCAAAACAGTAAAGCTCTACCAAACAGTCGCGGAAAAATTTGCTGTACCCTTTACCTTAACAAACGCTGCGACATCCCAAGAACTCATCACCCAAATCGCTCAGGTTCCTTTAGATAGCTTTATGAAAAATATTGTTATATCTAGAAGAAATCAAAGTGCTGAGTGGGTGATTCTAATGGGATATAGCAAAGTCAGTGATGGTCTGACAATCAACCTCACACCAAAACAAAAAACAGCAGAAGATTACCAAAACTATGTTGCCCAGCAAAGCAATGATCCAAACAGACCTGTAGCACTTTTCAACTCAACAGATTTTAATCTATCTTTTGAAGATGCTAAAGCACTGGAAACAGAAATGAAGGAACTTGTAACAAAATATCGCGAAAAGAGTAATGACGGTCTACAGCGCTATGTTGCTATCTTAGGTCTAGTCGCCGAAAAATAAAAAGACGCTACATTATCATGCAGCGTCTTATAAGTTAGTTTCAAACTAGTTTTCACCTATTAGGCAAGTTCCGTTTCAACATCATTGTTGATACGTGTCCCAATATGCTCCCCAGAGAGCAACCGTCCTAAATTACCTTCAGCAAAAATATCAAAAACATTGATTGCCATGTTCTTTTCCATACAAAGGGTAATTGCTGTTGTATCCATGACCTTTAAGCCTTTATTGATAACATCCATATAACTCAAGGTTTTATATTTTTTAGCATCTGGTTCTTTTTGCGGATCAGCAGTATAGATACCATCAACCTTGTTCTTCGCCATTAACACACACTCAGCGTCAATCTCTAAAGATCTCAGCGCAGCTGCTGTATCGGTTGTAAAGAATGGATTACCAGTACCGCCACCAAAAATGACCACACGGCCTTTTTCCAAGTGGCGTAAGGTACGTCTACGGATGTATGGCTCAGCAATCTCTTTAACTTCAATAGAAGTCTGCACACGTGTATCTACACCAATTTGCTCTAGAGCATCTTGAAGTACAACTGCATTCATGATGGTTGCCATCATGCCAACATAATCTGCTGTAGCAGGGTCCATACCAGCACCTTGCTGCGCACCACGCCAAAAGTTACCAGCACCAACAACTACAGCAAGTTGAACGCCGCGGCTGTGGGCCGCGGCGACTTCTTGTGCAAGTGCTTTTGTAGAATCTGATGAAACACCAAATCCTTGTTCTCCTGAAAGGAATTCTCCAGAAAGTTTAAGGAGCACTCGCTTCATACTTATTCTCCGATTGAAATACGGTTGAAAGCACCGATTTGGATGTTCTCACCGATTTTTGCAATTGATTCGTTAATAAGTTGCTCAATGTCTTTGCTATCATCTTTGATGTAAGCTTGCTTCATTAAGCAGTTCTCTGCATAGAACTTATTGATACGACCTTCAACCATTTTTTCAGCAATGTTCTCAGGCTTGCCTTCTTCTTTTGCTTGGTTAAGAAGCACTTCACGCTCTTTAGCAATAACATCTTCAGGAACATCTTCAGGTGTTTTGTAAGTTGGATTAGCCATAGATACGTGAATAGCTAGATCCTTAGCGATTTGTTGGAAGTCTTCGTTACGAGCCACAAAATCTGTTTCGCAGTTAAGCTCAACAAGTGTTGCAATTTTGCCATTATGGTGAATGTAGCTACCTACATAACCTTCAGTTGCAGCACGATCAGCCTTTTTACCAGCCTTTGCAATGCCACGCTCACGAAGAAGCTGTGCAGCTTTCTGAATATCGCCATCTGTTTCAGCGAGTGTGTTTTTAACGTCTAACATGCCTGCGCCTGTCATAGCACGAAGCTCTTTAATACTTTCCATTGTTACTGCCATAGGTCTTTCCTTTCTGTAAAGTCTTTATTTTTTATAAATACTTATTTTTATTGTAATTTC
>CALHRJ010000179.1 GCA_938038395.1 uncultured Deinococcales bacterium
TTGGAATGTTTGAAGGTATGACAGATAAGGGGATTGTGATTATAAAGTTTGTGGCTTTAAGGTTACTACCAATTCCATTTATATCCGTAGTTTAGTCTAATGTCATTTTTATTAGGTAGCTTACGGAATATGGTTGAGCAAATGATAGCCCTAGCTCATTTGTTTACAACATATATTTTCGGACACGGTATAAGGCCATAAACTTTAGGGTCGTGTGATTAGCGAGATTGAATTTTGAAAGAGCTTCTAACATTATCAATGCGTTTTGATAATGTTCAACAGATTCATTATTTAACTAATATTTAACAATTAACCCTAATTAATCATATAAGTTTCCGAAAAAACACAATCTTGCTAAAGTGCTAAACTAAGGATTGTTATATCAGAAAATTAGCTGTTTTCTGGAATGAAAGCTAGCACTAATATAAAGATATAGCACTTGAGGAGATTGAGTTCCTTGCAGAGCCTGTTTGTATAAACTAAACCTAATTCCGCTTAATTTACTAATTAGGTCAGGATGTATATAGACTTGAATATCTAGCTGAGATGCAAAATATGCTTTATCTAAGCTTTCAAGCTTATCTGGGCTCAATAAAAGGTTTAAATCGCTATATTACAGTCTAGTTAAAGCTAGTCATAATAAATTAAGGGCAGCAACCAATGAAATTAAAAATAATCTTACCCATAGTGTGTTTTGTCATACTCGTTATCGTGTCTTCTTGTCAGAGGGCTGAAGTTGTTAAGCCACCAAGCACAGGAACACCCCATACAGATGCGGTTATATCAGGTGAGCCAACAGATATAGGCAATACACCTTCAACACCAACTACGGAAACACCTGCACCTGATGTTACAGGTGAGGTTAATCCTACGATTGATATTCTTGAAAGTACTTTAACTAAGACAACACCATTAGATATGCGAATGTTGGTCATTAGTACAAAAACTACTGACTCAGGATTGCAAGCAATAGAGGCACTCTTAGAACAAATCGGTGTGCCCTATGAAGTACTGATAAGCACACAAGAAACACTGACCGAAGCAAAATTGCTTACTAAAGAGAGCAATGGGAGTGTTCGCGGTCGTTTTCAAGGTGTTATTTTGACAGAAGCAGCACTGGCTTATGACAAAAACGAAGGTTTGAGTCTTCCTGCAAGCTACGAAAGTTCATTGAGTCAAACTGAGTGGAGTATGCTCTGGCAGTACGAGCGTGATGCTGGTGTGCGCCAAGTTGCTTTAGCTGGTTTTCCTTCAGCCTTTCCAGAAGACTATGGCATGGCTTATGTGAGTCCTGTCGATACAACCAATGCTCCACTAAATATCAATCTTACAAATGCAGGTAAGAACATTTTTAAATCGCTCAAAGCTGATATTACAATTCCTGTTCGCTATGCCTATACCTATTTGGCTAAAGCGAATGCTACAAGTACAGTTTCATCGACACCAATCATGCAAGATGCTGCTGGCAACATCGTAGGTGTATTAAGCACTTCAAATGATGGTCGTGAGCGTATTGCCTTGACTATGGCGCATAATCCATACCTATTACATACACAATTATTCGGTTATGACCTTATAAATTGGCTAAGTCAGGGTGTATTTATAGGTGAACGTCGTATGTATCTTACCATTGATGTTGATGATTACTTTTTGGAAAGTAGTTTATGGAATCCTGCTACCAATAGTGAGTTTCCTAAAGAAGAACGCGTAGCTACTATGAAAACATCTGATATCTATAGTGCAAAGGCTGGCGTTGAGCGTTTGCGTAATCAATATCCTTTAGCACAAGATTTTAATTATGTGATGGCTTACAATGGTTACTTGGCAGATTTAGAAGCAACAAAAAACTGTAATGCAGATGCGACTATTTCAGAAGCAACCCTGTGTGTCAAAGACTTTTTCGATTGGGTGAGCCACACGCTCAATCATGACTTGATGGATCAGATGGATTACACCATGTCGAGATTTGAGCTAGAAGAAAATCTTAAAATTGGTGAAACTTTAGAACTAAATCTGGTCGCACCGTCTTTGATAACAGGTAATCACTCAGGTTTAGGTTGGATGGAAATAGCAAATGGACCAAGTGGAACACCGTGTGAGTTTGACCAAGTGCCTAATGACATCTATTGTCAGTTTGGGCTCGAGTATTCCAATAAAGCTATGTTAGATGCTGCTCGTGATCTAGGTATCAAATATCTTGCGGCAAATCGTGGTTGGAATTCGCATGTTGCAGAGTGCGATAGTTGTTTGATTGAACATCCATTAGAGTCAACAATTCAGCTGGTACCAAGGTGGCCAACCAACATTTACTACAATGTACGCACACCAACAGAAAATGTAAGCGAGTTTAACTACCTTTATGGACCCAATGGTGTTTCTAAAGATGGTAATGGCAATGCTTTCTTTAAAGAGAATCAGACATGGGAGCAGGTGCTAAAGTTTGAAGCAGATATGACTATGCGCCATATTATGAGTGCATCTCCCTATCCGCACTTTTTTCACCAAGCAAATATTCATGAGTATGCACCAGGTCGTAGTTTGATGTATGACTGGTCTGAAGCAATTTTAGAAAGATATAGTAGTTACTTTTCAGTACCGCTACTTGTACAGGATTGGGCTGATTTAACGCAGACACTTGAAGAGCGAGATAGCTTTTATAATTCAAAAGCAAGTGGGGTTTGGAACCGTGCTAATAACAGTGTAGAGGTCAAAGCAGAAAATCCTTCAACTGTTTTTGTAACAGGGGTACAGGCTAGTGGTGGTGAAAGCTTTAGCTATGGTGGTGCCCAAGTTACCAAGCTTAAGTTAAATGCTGGTCAATCTGCGACTGCGAATGTAATCAGGTAGAGTTCGATAATATAAAAAGCTAAAAACTTTTTCCCAATAAAGAAGACCTAGTTTAGTGAGTTTAAACTAGGTCTTCAACTTTTTATACTTTAACTTTTAGGAATAGTATAGGCCATGTGTGGCAACTTGTTGCTTTAATCCAAATGAGTTGTTTACTGACAAGGTCTCAAAGGTCTCAAAGGTCTCAAAGGCCTGAATTGCCTTGAATTCAAAACCTGTATGCAGACTTTGTTTTTCGTTGAGCTCTTTTATTTCCGCTAGGCTAAACCAATGCAAGTCTAGAATTTCCTTGGGGTCGAAGGTTATTTTTCGACTACCTTTGTAATCTACTGCAAAGACTTTGTGGAGGGCGTTGTCATAGTGGTAATCACCGATTTCTGTTAGGCGCTCGAGCTGCAAATTCAACTCTTCTTGAACCTCGCGAATGGCAGTGATTTCGAAAAGTTCACCTTGTTCAATGTGACCACCAACTAGACCCCATTTGCCAATTGTTTCTGGACGTGTGTTGTTGTGAATGGCTAAAAGGTATTTGCAATTTGATTTTATGATGCAACGTACTGTTTTAAAAATCATTGGGTCTCCCTGTATGAAAATGATTCGTGGGTTTGTTTCTTTAGTTTAAAGTAGAACTGTCGTAGTTATGTATTTTGAAGTTAGTGGCTTTAAAATGTCTTTAGATAGAGATTAATTGTGAACCTGATTTAAGTGGGCTAACTCGGTTAGCTCGAGCGGCACTGTAGAATGTAAGAAACTTTCAGAAGTAGCCTGAAACAAAGGCGCTAATTCTTGCCGGCGATAGGCTTGTGCTTTAATTGAATCAGGGTCAGTCTTAACTTTTTCTTCGATTAACTTATAGTGTCCAATACTGTCGTAGCACCATAGTGCGGTGATGCGTTTAGCATCGTCGCTTTGCCATCTACCAATGAGTTTTGCCCCATGTCGTTTTTGAATCGGTAGTAAATGACCTTGAAAGAACTTGTTGAAAATTTCCGTTTTACCTTGTGTGATAATGTATTGTTTTAGTCTGAATATCATGTGTGCGACGCTCCTTAGTAGATTGGGTTTTTAGGTCAAGACTTAAAAATAGTTCTCTAAATTAATTCGGCAGTAACGATAAACCGCAGATCACCTGTCGGGGCGAGTGTGTTAAAGGGGTAACAAGTTATAAGTGCTAAGAGTGAACGACTATCTTTCAATCGTAGATGGCTATCGTTTATATTTGTGATTTTTGTTTCTAAAATACGATAGCTCAATAGCTTTCCTGAAGTGGTCTCAACTTCGATGATTTCGCCTACCTCTACGTGCTGTAGAAAACTAAAATGTGTATCTCTGTGACCTGCTATGGCTGTTGCACCAGCTTCTTCAAAGTCATAACTAGCCATCAATAGACCAGGCGCAAAAGCTAGAGTCCGACCTGTTGCACCTGCTAACACGATCTGCTGAATATTCTGTGTTGGTACGCTTAATTTAGCGACAGGGTAGGTATCTGCCCATGACCAAGGTTTGTGAATATCAGAACTAGTTAAGCTCTCTGATTTTTGTGTATTGCTCCAAGCTCGCTCTAGCAAAATCTGAGCAACTTGGGCTTTTGCTTTTAAATACACTGCGCCATATAACTGGACTCCTCCAAAGATAACTAATAGGACTATGCAGCTTGTCTTGAGTGCTGAAAGGGGAGAGAAAGCCCCTTTCAGCCTTGGGAAGGAGGTGTTCAGCAAGTGTCGTTGTTGAGTATGGGTAAGTGATAGAAAGGGTTGTTCTATCATTTCTATTGATTGAGACTTTCTAGATTGATTGGAAAATAATCTATGAAACAGCATTTTAGAGTTTCCGATTCTGTCTCTTGGATTTATCAAAATAAAACAGTGTAAAGGCAGCTAGTAATGCAAGTGCAGCTATTAATAGTTGTAAGTCTGCTGTTGTTGCTGTATTTGGATAACCAAAGATTGCATTGTAGTCTTGACCGAGGGGAATATTTTGAGGCATGTTCTGTTCATTTAAAGTTTCGTTTTCAGGACGCACAGGTGTTTTATCGACAGCTACTAAGCTGGTATAAGCGCTGACCAAACTATGTTTGAGTGCAACTTCAATAATGTTTTCTTTAACACTGTCCTGAATTTGTAAATTAGCACCAACGGTACTGTCTTCGAGTGCTTCGATTTTGCTTCTAGCCCATAGTTGAGAGATGCCTGCCTCGCTACCACCATTTAGCTCAATACTACGACTCCAGCGTTCATTAGTTGTTTGTCCACTGAGTTTAATTTGCCCAGCTGCATTTCTTAGCTTTGCGACAACAATGACTGGCTCACCAACATATAAATCAGGAACTGTTGTAGGGTAGAGTTCTGTGCCGTTTGGAAAGTCTAGTTTCAAGTTTGTAAGTGCTGGGTTTTCGATTTTTTGAAAGAGTGCTAACATCTTTTCTTGTACTTCATCGACATCGCCTATAAAAGTATAAGTACCACGACCAAACTCCGCAGCTTTTCGCATGAAGTAAGCGTTTGGCGCTGAACCTATGCCAACAGTAAAAAGACGTGCTTTACCTAAGTTAGACTTGATGAGTTCAAAAAGTTCGTTTTCGTTGCCGACAGAACCATCTGTTATGAAGACAATTTGCTGCAGGTAGTTACTATTGTTTGAAGCTGTATTGCGGAATGATAATTTAAGCGCTTTGGCCATTTCAGTGCCACCATTGGCTTCTAGGTTATTTACTTTGTTGATGGCTCTGCGTATATTTGTTGCGTTTGCAGAAACGCTTCCAGCAAAGAAAGGAATAGCTTCATCATCAAACTCGATGACATTAAATTTATCCTGCGTATCCAAACGTTCTAAACCAAGCTTGAGTGCTTTTCTAGCTTGTTCCATAGATGTGCCAGACATAGAGCCAGATGTATCGATAACTAAGATTACTTCCCTCGCTTGACGCTCTGATTGACTGATGACTTTAGGAGGCATGAGCATGACTAAAGCATAGTTATCACCTTGATAAGATTCTTCGAATACAGCAGCTTCAGGCGCGGTTACTGCAGGTTGCCATGTAAGTACAAAGTCTCTATCTGCAGGAACTGGACCAGCTAGTTCAAGCAAAGTATTGTAGCCAATATCGTTTCTTTCTATCTCGTGATAGAGGCTTTCAATATTTGCAAGTGGAAAGCCTGCAGAGAGTTTGACTTTTAGAGTGACAGGATTGACTGCTGCTTGATTTTCAGAAATATAGGGTGGTGTTATTCGCGCTGCATCCGTTACGGTTGATGTACTCCCAGATGAAAAACCTGATTCATCTATAACTATAGTTTCTGTGACTACCTCATCATCTGCAAGTGTAGTTTGGATTCCTGAATCACTAGCAGGAACATATCTAGGTGTAATGGCAAGTGGGAAGCGCAGGTTGAATTGACCAGTATCATACCTAAGTGTTTCCAAATAGCCTATTTCTATAATAATTGTTTCACCAGGTGGAATATTGGCTACTGAAGTTGTAAATAGGTTTGGACGTTCTTGTTCAACAAGGCTTGTTTGTTGTCCTGCTTCTTTTGCTTCTTCATAAATCTGTTTAGCGTCTTCTTTTTTATGGATTTCTCCCTCGATGATGCGATCACCAATTCGCATCTTTAAGCTATCCACAGCAGCATCTTCTGGTAGCGGGAAGACATAGACTCCTTCAGCCCATGACTCACCTTGATTGGAGAAGCTTTGTTTGAGGCTGACTCTAGCGACCATGCCGCTAATTTCCATATCAACATCAATTGCTAGTTTTGTTGCGGGTATAAAAGTGCCAGCGGCATCTGTGCGGAATAGTAATTCGCCTGTTTGAACATCATCTAAGCGTATATAGCTACTATTGCTATTTTCTTGTGCTTGCACTGAAAGCGTTGTTAGTAAAAACAAGAGTACAAAATATACAGCACTTCGTACATAAACCTGATTGAACTGAATAAAACGACCAATGGGTTGACTTACCATCTCAATATTCCTCCTAAGGAAAGTGTCACTACTCTTACTACTAGGAGTAGTATACACACTATGTGTAAGATGTGCAAGTTAGGTCATTTAATATTTGATTTACTTATATCGAGGAGAAAGCAGACTCCTCAGGGCAGTACATCAGGTTAAAAGGCGTAGGAGTTTGTTCAACTCCTACGCCTCATTTTTTTGCGTATGCAATTTTTAGCTTTTAATCAGCTGTAATTTATGGTCCCAAAGCCGTATTAGTTACGACTTAAAGCATCTACAGGGTTAATGTCTGTGAGCGTAATTTTGTTGCGATTGGTGCTTTCTTTGATCTTAGCTTGTGCTTCTGCACTTTCAGTATCAAAGACATAAGCTTGAATAAGTTCTGCACTTTGAGCTTGTTTGGCAGGAATAGCTTGATTCACAAGTAGATCAATTTCCATAACAGCGTTTTCGGCTTTACTTTCTAAAGCTACATGACTAAAGCCTTTAACATGGAAGTGATAGGTGAAGGTTTCATCTAAGGGTAGTACGATTGCGCCTTCTTCATCTATGCATGCTTTAGCGACATCGGCAAAGTAGATGGTTTGTTTTTGACTACCGAAGAGTTCGAGCTTCAGTGGTGTTGCCTCACCATTCATACCTATAACGAGTGCATTCCTAAAATAGATTTGACTGCTAATCGTCAAGATACTTGCTTCCTCAGGCAACTGCCATTCAATACCTGACTCTGCAAGCTCGGTTGGATTACGTAGCATGGTTAGTTGACCAGCATCTTCAGTTAAGCCTTCGCCGTAGCGTTGTGTTTCTAGTAGTGCTAAGCTTTCGCCCATTGCAAAGTTGTCTTTGGCTGGTGCTGTTTCTGGTAAGCTTTCGCCAAGTTTAGATTGCAGGCTTAAGCGCTTCCAGCTATCGGAGTAGTTAAGGATTGCATCCCACTCAAAGCTGTCACCTAACATAAAGCTGTGGTGTGCGACTGCCATGACGTTGCCAGCTAGTGAAAAGTAAGACGCTGCTTCACGGTGATAGCGCTGACGCTGACCGGGTTTGAGTACGTCATACATGATTTGTCTGACGGTTTCGTTGACAAAGTGCCAGCCTTCATCGAAGACAAGCCAACCCCTGCGCTCGAGCTCATCCAAATACGGTGTCGCACCGAATGTATTTAAAAACTCCTGAGGTAATGCACCAGGGTGAATCGAAAGCTTTTCAAGCATATAACGCGCTTCACGACTCAAATAACGTGCTTCTAACTTGTAACGTGCTTGCACACGACGAAGTGTCGGCATAGCGCCTGTATAGCCTTCTGGCGGTCTAAGTTGGATGAGTTCATCCAAAAAGCTAATGTGTCCACCAGATGCCATGTAAAGCCTTGCAGCTTCGCCGAATGGAATGTCTTTTAAGAAGTGATCTCTTGCTTCATTCCATGAAAGTGGTGGTAGGTCTAAATACAGTGTACGGTCTGGTGGATAAGACTCACGCAAACGCAAGACAGAGCTAGAATCCTCGCCAAAGGCAGAACACTCAATAACCCAAATGTTTTCTTTGTCTTCTACAATTCTATGCAGCATATCTGCTGGTAGCGAAAGTGGTTCACGGAAATAACGTAATGCTCTGGTTTGACCAAGTGCTCCTTCGATTAATGGCATGTCAAGCTGAGATGCCAAACGCTGTGCAAATTCAAAACGACCAGAAGCAGGTTGACCACGCAGGAAAATCAAGTGTGGCATACTGATGCGCTCGGCAGTTTGTTGAATTAAACGCTTACGAATAGTTGGCTTTTGTTGATTCTCCAACTTAGCACGTTGTGCATCTAACCAAATTTGAAAGTCGCTGTTTATGTCGTCTAAACCTTCAAGAAACTCACCTGTTTCACTACCAGGAATAACCTGAATAGCTTCTGGTAAGTTCAAAGGATTTTCAGTTTCAAAGGCTACAAAACCAAGGCTGCGTAATGTAGAGCGTAATTTTGAAAGTTCTACACGTAGGCTGTTTGCACTAGACGGTCCACCCCAAAGTAGTTCCGCAATTTTTTCGCGGCGTGTAACGCCTTCAAGTGCTAAATAATAAAGTAATGCAAGTGATTTGCGCTGCACTTTTAGCGTTTTCCCCATGAAGTCTAAACGTGCAGGCCCCCGCAAAGTTAATATCGGTTTTTCTTCGTTAGTCATTTTTTTCTACCATCTCTTCCTTGCTCGTTCAGAATCTAAAAATAGTTAGTCTGATGAATCAAGGCTCTCCTAGAGTTTCCCTATTGTCGTCCTTATTACCCCTAACGTTGATACTATTACTTATAAGTTTTTTTCATTAAAAAAGCTCATCCGTTCATTAATAAATGAAACGAGACGAGCTGCCTTCTCATATGTATTTTGCACTATTACCTCTCCTCCAAGAGTTGTTGTAGTTCTTAATTAGCTCTAGATTTCGCTTTCAAAACCTGACGCAGTTTACGGATGCATTACATCTAAAACTTTTCTAAGTAACTGTGCTTATAGTACGTTAGCGAGACTAGCTCTATCGTGTGAAATATTGCCATTATTCTTAATAAAGGCTTAAAAAATGCCGAATTTGCGCCTTGATGACGCTATTGTTAGAATCTTGTAAGAATTACCGAAAGAAGACTTTAGACTCGGTATAAAATTTAAGTAATGCTCTCTTTTTTAGAAGTAATTGCTTTCAGGAACAAGGGATATTCATGGTCTAGTACTCTCTTTTATTAGATTATTTGTAGAAAGGATAGATTAAGAAGGAGGTAAAATATCGAGTAACGTATAAATTATTTGTAGAGCTCGAGCCCCATAATTTTTCACCCAAAAACCACCTCAGATAATGATTTTTTTAGTGAGAATACGGCTTCTTTAATGCCTAATTTAACGATTTGAAGTATATTTATGAGTAGGATCACGATATAAGTGCATTGATTCAGTGGCATTTTCAGGAAAATGGTGACAGCATTATCAAATGATTTACGTCTTATGCAGATGTTTCTATATCTGCAACATTGAAGTAATAACATGGCTAGTTTTTAGAATCTTTTTTGCAATTACTGGTGTTATAAAAAAACTACCCAAAATTAATTTAGGTAGTTGGATATTGAAGTCTAATATTTCAAGCGATAAGCGCTTGATAAGGGCTTTTTGTAAAAGCATTTTTAGTGCGTATAGTCACTCTATTTAGGCTCTAGTGCTTTAATACCAAAATGAATCAAGAATGTCATAATGTTCCATATATTCAAAGGTCAGGAAGTGCTTATCTTTTGCTTTTTTTGACGATATAGACAACACTATAATTATGACTTTTATCTTTCAGGTTAGTATAACAAGTGAAAATGTGAGGGTGAACAATTTCAATATGTTCAAAATTTCTGTACCCATAAGCTTTTTGCAGCTTAGCTTCTGAAAAATACCCTCTTATTATCGTTTGTCGCTGTACTAGTAATATAGATGAAATCAGAAAATTAAATCTAAATCAACCGCCTTGAGCTTTCTGACGCCTTACCATTGTACCCAAGCAACTTAGCTTCCTGCTCACCTGAATAAATCGTTTGCTGTAAAAAGCTTTCAAAGTTTTCTGGTGTTTTGTTAAAATGCAAACCTACAACAGTACCTGTAAAGCGAAAACTATCGTTTACCTCGCCACGATCAGAAATGCGTAAACAAGCTTTACCGCTACCAAGTGTGAACCTGCCATATTCTCGACCAATCTCGGATAAAACGTAGAGACCGTAACCAGAATTATCGAAGATATTGGTTGTCTTGTTGTTGGAACGACTTAAACCAGGAAGTACGACTTTGTTGAGTGCGTCGCAATCATCCACAATAGGCACGGTTGATTTGATTGAATGGCGGATGCCAATGCCACTATCTAAAATACCCAACTGAACCTGACCATTACCCCAGCGCTGCCCACAAACATAACAATGGGTTGCTTCAGCATGTTCAAACACATTGCGAATAACTTCCCTGATACTATAAGCAATGCTCCAAAAGGCATCTGGAGATTGTTCCATATCTACCAAGATAGCTGCGAGTTTTTGGCTTTCTTCTAAAATGACATCGCGCAATTTTCGGTAAGGTGGTTGCGTCAAAGCAACTAAAGTACTTTTTTCTATGCAAGTAATAGGCATGAAGTTAGTTGTGCCAGAAGCTTCACCAACAGCATTACCAATATTTTCAAAACCACAGTAATCAAAGAAGCCCATGTGCCTAAGATAGCTTTGGGCAGGGCTGTTTTTCTTGAAGCCTTCGAGCTGGGTTTTGAAGTCGTTCCTTTGACGCTGCTTAAGGACATCGCGGAGTTTTGCGCCAATAATAAGACTGGCCACAGGACGTGCAAATTCTAATTCTGCTAGGTTAATGCTAACCGTTGGCTCGAGCCTGATGCTTTCCAGCGCATCTAAGGTTTTTTGGAGTTGAGGACCGTAGTTTAGGCGTTTTGGCAGGTTTAGTTGCATGGATTTAGTATAACACACAATACCTTAATAAATAAGGCTATGAGTTCATTTTCTATTAATGCGATGGGTAAGATATGCTGAGTTTTTAAGATGAAGTACGTTAGTTTCAAATATCAAATATAATTCAGTTATAAGGAGCTGTTGTGAAAAGATTAGAAAG
>CALHRJ010000180.1 GCA_938038395.1 uncultured Deinococcales bacterium
TGCCTTTATCCAAATGCTAGAAGCAGCGCCAGATGCAGTGAACTTTTTTGGCAAACTGCTAGACCGCAATCCAAAAGAGAAAAATACAAAACAATCGAGAATGATGGCACGTCTTAACCGATTGGTTTCAAGACGCTTGCCCAAAGCGATTCATAAGCTTAAACCTGACTTGATTATCCATACACACTTTCTAGCGCCTGCTATTTTAGGGGTGACGAGTCATATAGATGTAGCTGAAGCTGTTGTCGTGACTGACTATGGTGCGCATCAACTTTGGTTACAGCCCAATGTAGATAGGTATTTTGTAGCGACTCAGGAAATGCGTGTTCATTTGGAATCTGCGGGGATTGAGGCTGAACGGATTTGTGTTTCTGGGATACCTATAGATGAAAAGTTTAATGTCTTGGAGGGTAAGGGGGAGGCTCGAGCTAACCTTAATGTTGCACAGGATCAAAAAACGCTCCTCCTTATGGCCTCAGGTCTAGATGAAGAAACACTAGAAACACTTCTAAAACAACTGACCACCTTAGAGCTTGATTTAAAAGTATTTGTAATCTGTGGACGGACTGAACACCTTATTGAGGTTGCAAACAAGACACTTCAAAACTATCAAGGTGCCGTGCAGTTCGAAGTTCTAGGATTTGTAACAGAGATTCCACGTTACATGGCAGCGTCAGACATGATTGCTGGAAAGTCAGGCGGGCTTACAACAACAGAAGCGCTAGCTGCTGGTTTAGCTTTTGCTTTAGTTACACCCTATCCACCACAAGAAGTTGCTAATGGTAATTATCTTTTAGAAAAAGGGATTGCACTAAACATTGACCCTTTAACTATTTTTGGGTACAAGGTCTCTTCTGCATTTGAAGATGCTACTAAGCTTGAGACTATGCAAACTAATGCTCTAGAAATTGCTAAGCCACATGCTGCAACTACGATTCTTGCTTCTTTGCTCGACAACCCTTTACCAGAACCAAAGTATCGAAGACGTTATCGTTGGTTGCCTTGGAACTGGCCAGAGAATTGGTGGCAGAGTGCTGCTAAAAGAAAGCAATTAGAGAAGTCAACTTAAGTACAAATCGTTTTTTATAGTCTTTGATGATTTTATGTCAAGCCCACTTTACAACAAGACATAAAGCTATCGTAGCTATCATCCTGTAATCTATGAACAATTGAACCGTTGAATTAGCGTTATCCTTATGATAATTTCATTTATTGTAGATAATCTATTTAAGGTTAGATATTCAAGCAGTATCTACTTTTCACAATAAATTTAATAAGGAGGCTTATCTTGATAGAAGCTCAAGCGCTAAGTAAATCGTATGGCGACTTCAAGGCACTCGATGACGTTAGTTTTAGTGTAGGCGCAGGCGAGATTGTAGGACTTCTTGGTCACAATGGTGCAGGTAAGACTACAACGCTAAAAATCCTCACAGGTTTTTTGCAGCCAGATGGTGGTAGTATTCATATTGGTGGGGTGAATAGTGTGGATGTAATTGAAAATCCACAAGCTGCCCAAGCCATGATTGGTTACTTACCAGAGAATGCACCAGTCTATAGTGAGTTAAGTGTACAAGACTACTTATCTATGGTTTCTGATGTACGCGGCTTGCCAAATAAGCTCGAAGCCATTAGAGAAGCAGTGATTGCAACTGCACTGCAAGACAGACTAACAACACCTATTGCACAACTTTCCAAAGGCTATCGTCAACGTGTGGGTATTGCTCAAGCGATTTTGCACAAGCCACAATTGCTTATTTTGGATGAACCAACTGTAGGTCTCGATCCAAGTCAGCTTATTGAAATTCGCAACTTAATTAAGCGACTTTCCGAACATAGTACAATTCTCTTTTCTACCCACATTTTGCCAGAAGTTGAAGCACTTTGTGACCGAGCCATTATTCTTATGAATGGCAAAGTCCGTTCAGATGCTCAGTTAGATGTTTTGGCAGGGACGAGTAGTGCGCTACTTGTTTTGGAAGATGATGTGATTGGTGCTGCTGAAGTATTACGGAATATTACAGGTGTGGATAGTGTTGAGCGTGTGGCTCAAACATCTGTTCGAGATGCTGCAAATCAAGTGGCTTACCGTATGACAGCTTTTCCGAATGTTGATATTAATCCTCAGCTTTTTGCGGTTGCGAAAGAACAGAACTGGCCGCTTAGGGAGTTGCGTTATGAAACGCAGACTTTGGAGACAGTGTTTAATCAGTTGTCTCAGGGGCAGTAAAGGTGACAAAGGTTTGAAGTCTCCCTTTCTTAAAGGGAGATTTAGAGGAATTCGATTTTAAAAATAATTTCAAAGGCAAAATCCCCCCTAGCCCCCCTTTAAAAAAGTGGGGAATAAAGGCAGTTTGAAGTCTCCCTTTTTTAAAGGGAGATTTAGAGGGATTCGGTTTTAGATTTAAGTATTACTTTGACGGAGGTACAAACGTGCGCCAAATCTTGGCGATTACGCGAAAAGAGTTGCGGTCTATATTTGGGTCGCCACTTGCGCTTATTTTTATCGGTACATTCTTGCTCGTTACGCTTTTTAGCTTTTTTTGGGTTGAGCGTTTCTTTGCAAGAGGTATAGCTGATGTGCGTCCACTCTTTGTGTGGATGCCACTCTTACTTGTATTTTTAGTAGCTGCTTTGACGATGCGTCAATGGAGCGAAGAGCAACGTTCTGGCACTTTAGAAATGCTCCTGACTTTACCTATGAAACCTTGGAAGATGGTGATTGGTAAGTTTTTAGCCACGATGACTTTGGTGGCATTGGCACTAGCTTTGACACTTGGCTTGCCTATTACGGTTTCTATGCTTGGAAACTTGGACTGGGGCCCTGTTATAGGGGGTTATCTTGCTGCCT
Source organism: uncultured Deinococcales bacterium (assembly GCA_938038395.1). Classification (GTDB taxonomy): domain Bacteria; phylum Deinococcota; class Deinococci; order Deinococcales; family Trueperaceae; genus CALGZD01. The sequence continues at coordinate 2,849 of CALHRJ010000180.1, forward strand.
TGCTGCTTGCTTCTGCTTATACGGCTATGGGTTTGTTTATATCCTCAAAGACGGATAACCAGATTGTTGCGCTAATACTTACTGTCTTACTCGGCGGTGCGTTCTATTTGTTGGGCTCGAGCGGTGTCCTCGGCTTCGTTAGTGGCATTGGCGATAGCATCCTACGTGCAATAGGCACAAGCAGTCGCTTCGAAAGCATCGAACGTGGTGTAGTAGATGTACGTGACCTTGTTTACTATATTTCTCTGACCATCATCTTTTTGCTACTCAATATTCTGTCGCTAGACAGCAAGCGCTGGAGCCGTGGTGAGCGCACAAAGGGCTACCGTTTTAATCGAAGTCTAGGTGTATGGTTAGCAGTTATCAACCTAGTATTTCTAAATCTGTGGTTATTCCCACTACAAGGCTTACGTGCTGACCTTACCCAAAACCGTCAGTACAGTTTGTCGCAAAGTACCAAAGATTTGCTTGGGACTGTTCAAGAACCCTTACTTGTGCGTGCATATTTAAGTGAACAAACACATCCACTTTTAGCGCCACTACGTACCCAAATTTCAGACATGCTACGTGAGTATGAAATTGCTGGTAAGGGTAAAGTTAAGGTTGAAGTCATTGACCCTTCAAATGACCCTGAACTAGAAGCAGAAGCGAATCAAAATTATGGCATACGCCCACAACCCTTTCAGGTGGCTGATCGTTATCAATCTGCCTTGGTGAATGCATACTTCAATATTTTAGTGCGCTATGCGGATCAAAGTGAAGTCTTGGGCGTAGATGATTTGATCGAGGTGCAGCAAGATAGTAGTGGCTTAGATGTCAATTTACGGAACTTTGAATATGATCTGACTCGCAGCATCAAG
>CALHRJ010000181.1 GCA_938038395.1 uncultured Deinococcales bacterium
ATTTTGGGCTTAAATGCTTAACTGACTGACGCCTGACAGCAACCCTCTTTTTTTCTTTCTTTTAAAAAAAGAAAAAGAATAGCCTAGGGCTAATTGCTGCCAGTAACAGTCTTTTCGTTTTACTGCCAGCCTCTAGTCAAACTTGATTACATTTGGTCAAAGTTAGTCAAACAGCTTTAGTCAAACAGCTTTAATTAAACACAGCTATCACCTCTAGCAATCTGCCTATAGAGCTGAGTAATAAGTTCATTGGCATCTCTAGCTTGAGGGTCTTCAAGCGCAGCTTTTAAACAATGCCAAGAACTTTTAGGGCTTAAAAGAAAATGAGATATGGGATGTCTAAATTGAGGTATTTTATCTTGCTGGAGTGCTTTCCAAAGAAGTTGAATTTTGTCTTCTTGGCTAACCGTAAATGCTTTGCTGTAACGCTTCGTTTCCCACTTGGATTTTTTGTATCGTCTAGTGGTCTTGAGGGTATTGGTTGCAGGCTGTTCAAGCGCAAAGAGATGTATATTTACACTTGTTTTTGGCACATTCCCTAAAGCTTGCTTAGTCAATATATCCACCTCCTGACAGCAGCAGTTATTGACTGACAGCAACGAGGACAGGCATTCAATGTTGCTGTCAGTTGCTCAAGCGCGTCTGTGACGGTGTTTCTACAGGCTCCTGACAGCACTGACAGTAAATGTCCTAATACTCTTTGAAGTCTTACTGTTAGGTATTCAAAAGCCTGTTTACAACTTTCATAAAAAGAAAAGGATTTTTTGCAATCTGCTGTCAGTCCTGTCAGTAACGAAAAGTACAAGCTAAATATGCGTGGGTGACGCACTTGCGATGCTGACAGCAAAATGGCTTGTGCTGTCAGGCTTACTGTCAGCAATGCAGCTTGTGCTGTCAGGGGTCCTCTTAGCTTCATGCTTCATCCCCATCTTCAGCCTTTGTATAAATACGGTAATAACGTTGACCGTCATTACCTTTGCGAGACTCATCCATATGGATGCCAACGGTACGTAAGTCTGGTTGAATCCGTTTAAGTTGCTTTCCTAAAATGCTGCTTGTCTTTGGATAGTCTTTAGCCCGTAAATCACTTTCATCCGCTAACTCAGAAATCATCTGCAAGAGTTCAGTTGCTCTTGCTTCGACATCTTTCTCGATACTAATCAGTTTGATAACGAGCTTCGGTAAGACAGTGGCGCTTAAGGCAACCTCATTGATGAGTCTTCGGTTGTCATATAACGCAGCTTGAAATTCACCTTGCTCAAGACCTAAGCCTTCTTCGCAAGCCATTACCCATTTTTCAAAATCGAGCATACGTGTGAGTGCATCAAATTCAAAGGCTTCAGTTTGAAGTTTCTTCAAACCAAGACTGACTGCATTAAAGAGTGCTGTAAGTAAACGTGGTCGCATGTCATCAAGACGCTTTTGAATGATTTGTTCACTAATACGTTTACCATCTGGAATACGTGGCAGATTAATCAAAATAGATCTGGATAGCAAGTCACTTCGCGTTGCAACTTCGTTGATACTTGTTAGAATCACAGGACGAATAATCGTAATGCTTTTTTCTTGGTCTTGTTCATAGAGCATTCTAGTAGCGAACGTGCCACCTGTTGCCACTCGGCAAAATGAGTCACTCATCTGTTGAGAAAGATAGCTCAAATTATCGAAGATGGGTAAGCGTGTTGTAGCGCAAGCAATAAACAAATTGTGTTCATCTTTACAGTCACTACGGAGCATTGTTGAATGCGGGTCTACGATAGATTTGAGCATCCTCGCTGTATTGCTTTTACCTGCACCTTGTTCAGCTACAAGATGCAATATTGGGTATGGACCTGATGGGTGAAAACACATGACTAAAAAACCTGCAAGCAGCGCCCAACTTGTATCATCAACAAAGAGGAGTTCTCTAAGTTCATCCAGTGCACCATTAGGTGCTGGCAATGGCAAAGCTTGCATACCACTAGAGCGAACAAGCTTGTGCTTGGCTTTATCAACGACCTGCCAGCCATCAGCAGTGATATCGACTGCCCGCCATTCGCTATCTGTTAGGTCAACTGAGATAGTTTGCATATCTCCGCAAACACGTAAGCCCACGTTCTCATGATGTTTTTGAAAGACAGCACTTGCATCAAGATGTGCTATAAAAGCATTGAGGCTCGTATCACTACTTAGTACCTTTCTAAAGTAACGATAATATTCATGTCTTAAGCGTTGTTTAAAACGCTTTGAGACAACGAGATAACATTCCCAATGATCTTCTATAAAAACCTCAACATAGCTGTTGTCTTCTTTATCTTTAAAGAGATAAGGCTTAAGGTCTTGGTAGACCTCTTGTATCTGTTCAATTGAACTTTTCTTTTCAGGCTTTTGTTTATCAGGTTTATGCTTTACATTTTTATCTTGCTTGCCAATGAGTTTAAGGTCTTCTTTTATCTCCCAAAGCGGCGCATTAGCTATAAGCTCTGCTATATCCTCAAAGGATGCACTACCCAGTTCTATGTAGTCAGATACATCTTTAAAGCCAGAGGGCATGAGCACAACACCACGCAAACGTTTAGCGATGGGCTCGAGCTTGGCACAAAGTTCTTCAGCAACAGCTAGTCCTTTTCCGATACCAGACTTTTCATCAGGTAAGTCATTGTCAGCAAA
>CALHRJ010000182.1 GCA_938038395.1 uncultured Deinococcales bacterium
CCTTCAAAATATCCCTAAAGGTAAAACCTATATTTCTAGATTCTCTCGTCTGCAAAATGCTCCTTAGGACTTCGCCAACAAAGTCGTAGACAAGTTAAAACATATGTACAAATGTGTCTCATTTTATGTCTCAATATCCCATTCTCAAAAGGTCTTAGATAAAATGAGACATCTAAAGTCACCGATACCAAAAACGTCCATTTTTGGTATATTTCGCTACAATATAAATAAATTTCAAAAACAGGTTCAATCCAGTTCAAAAATTCAGCTCAAAAACGAAGTTTCGAAACTCAATTTGACGGTTGAGTTTCGGAACAACTATTTGCAATCTTTAATTGTTAGGGTGCTGCAAAATTAGAAACTTTTTATCTGCTAAACCGAAACATCAAGCGGCATACCACCCTCATGAATCCGCTCTTTCGGCGCACCATGACACAAGTAATCAATAATGTAATGCGCAAGCTCATCCGTCATGCCATCAATATCGATACGCTTACAACGTTCATGCGTTTCAATAAGTTTTTCAGGTGAAGACAAAAAGCGACCAACTGTTGATTCAAAGCCACGCAGTTTTGGCACAAACTTACCTAAATCATTTGCTTCAAGAAAGTTAATCAGCTTAAGTTCGTTCAACCCAGCGTAGCCTGTAACGATTACAGGACGCCCAACAGCCAATGCTTCCATAACTGAGGCAGGTCCAGACTTACCAACCACAATGTCGCAAGCTGCTAAAAAGTCTGCCATGTTCGTAACAAAACCCATAACATGTACTCGCTCATCACCTTCGTACTTTTTACGAAGCGCCAGACGCAGTGGGCGGTTACGTCCACATATAATTACGACTTGTGGCGCTAGTGTATGTGCATGTAAACGGCTAACAATCTCTTCAACATTGCCACTGACACCTTCGCCACCTAAAGACACAAGGCAGGTGGGACGGTCAGATAAACCTAGTTCTTCTCTTGCTTGCTGTTTCGTTTTGGCATTGAGCATAGGTTGCTGTACAGGATAGCCAACAACATCAATTCTGTCTTCTGACACACCCAAACGACTCAAATCATTCAAGGTTGGTCTAGATGGAACCACAAAGTGGTCAGCACTGTTATCAACCCAAAGCGCACTTGCATCGAGAGGTTCAGTCAAGAAATTTAACATTCTGGCTTTCATGCCGTATTGCTTTTGAGCTAGGGTTAAGCCGATGGTTAACCAACCGTGATTCGAAACAATTAAGTCAACATCTTTAGCATTAAAGTAAATGGCTGCTTTTTCAGCAAAGCGTCTTAGCAATAATCTATGGGTATAGACATTAACGCCTGGAAAAGTATCGATAATATGTTGTCCCCATCTTGCGCTAACCGGGTATTTTAGAGCCATTTTCCAGTATTTTTTTAGGTCGTGGTCTAGTTTAAGTAGCTTTTTGTCTTGAAATCTGGTACCAATCTCGTAAATAAGGTCAGACATATCAAAGTGAAATTCACCTGGATAGCACTTTTCTATACCTTGCATCATGGCTTGTGCGGTAGCGACGTGTCCGCCACCAGACTTAGCAGTTGCAAAGAAAAGTGAAAGTTTTTGCTGCCCTAATTGGGTTGATGAGTTGGTTTCAAGACCTTTTTCTGACGTATCTGTTACTTCTTTTAATACGTTAAGCATACCTATCCCTTAATAATTAGTTACAAACTAGAAGCTACCATCTAGCTAGTACTGCTACACCCTATTTTTACGATATTCAGCTTAAGAACATGCATGAACCTAAGACTTTATAACTTTAACATTGTCCATAGCATATGCTATTTACCCTAAACTTGTGTCCATGCTTACAATTCATTATAGTACAACAGTTGATTAAATGTACCAATTGCTTCACAATCCTGCACCCCTCTAAAGACCTAGTAAAGCTAGTTCTGTTGACCTATCTATACGCTATAGGCAAGCATTGCATTTAGTCATATGTGCTCTACATGTGGGTTAATCTGCACAACATGCACGGTCTATTCGTAATACAATTCAAAACGTGTTAGAAGAATCTGTTGAAAATTTCATCATTCGGTGGAAGCCTTACCTAACAACTGTACATGTACACTCTTGGGTTGAAGGTAGTCCTGTGTTTGAATGCAGCATCCAAGACACGATATTGCACGTTTTTGAGAGAACTGGACCGTATAACAAAGTTGTTGGTAAAAACAACCTAATTATTAATCCAACAACAAAAAGTTTTAAAGAACCAAGCACAACCAAAAAACAGCTACTCATTACCGAAATTAGTCAAATACATGTTCGGGGTGTTGTTTTACACCGTGAGAAGTACTTTTGTGTTGTTGATGCAGGTATACCCTTGGTGGTGTCTTCTTTAGACCCTGTGCCTGATTTTGTTGGTAATGGCGAATGGGTAGAGTTTGACTCGCTTAAGCCAGTTCATGCTTTTGTTGTGCCGCCTGAAAAGACCTATACTTATGAGGGTGCCGGCGAGATTTAGAGTTACGCCCACCAAGTTTCCCTTTGAAAAATCGAATCTATCCGAGGCTTCATCTCAATACAAGCTAAAACCGAATCCATCCCAGCCTTCCTTTAAAAAAGGAAGGAGCTAAAAGCTAAAACCTCCCACTTTTTTAAAGGGGCATTGAGGGGGATTCTGCTTTTGACTGCATAAAAGCAAAAGGCGAATCCATCCGTATATAAAGTCAAGCCCCTTTGAACCATAGCAACTAAAGAGAATCTACCTTACTACACAACTTTACCGTCTTGCAATTCAATCACTCTGTCAGCATATTTTGCTGCTACAGGGTCGTGTGTAACCATCAGCACTGTCCAGTTTTGCGTATCTACGCCATGGCGGAATAGCTTCAGTACGTCTTCGCCTGTTTGGCTGTCTAGGTTTCCTGTGGGTTCATCCGCCAGAATGACTACAGGTTCGTTGATTAAAGCCCTTGCCAAGGCAACTCGCTGCTGCTGCCCACCAGACAATTGATTCGGTCTATGCTGCAATCTATCTTCAATACCTAAAATCTGACTCAAGTTTTGCAAACGTGTTTCTAGGGCTTGACTTTCGGCTGACTTTTTACCAGTGAAACCAGCAATTGTGGCAGGTAAAACTATATTTTCTTTAGCTGATAGATTTGGTATCAGCTCAAAGTTTTGAAAG
>CALHRJ010000183.1 GCA_938038395.1 uncultured Deinococcales bacterium
TTTAGGCATAATACCGAAATGAATCAAGAATATCGTAATGCCAAAAATAAGCATAGGTTGGAAAGTGCTCATCTTTCGATTCTTTTGAAGAAACAAGCGACAACATGACTATGACATTTCTCTTTCAGTTTAGTATAAGAATAAATACAAAGTCATAACTTGAAGTGCAGATTCGTGATGTTCAAGAGTAATGTTTTTAAACCATATATGGACCTGTCCCAAATTAAGTCCGCAGTTTAGCTCAAGCAAATTTAAATGGTATTTTTTGACATCCTCTTTGGAACTGGTCTATAGCAAAACTTTAAAGCTTATCGCATTATGATTTTATTTTAGGACGCGTCCATATCAAGTCATCTAGATCAGCTAATACAAAATTGTGAATTCTATCCAAATCAATAACTCGTAGGCTAGTCAACAGTTGTAACTATCTTAAAGATGATAGTTTTCAGTTATGAAAGTTACTCGTTTTCTCCTACTGCTTGTTGTTGTTCTTTTCGGATTAACGTCTTGTTTACCAAGTGTCTACGACGCACCTTATCCAATTGAGGCTATAGACCTTTCTAGAGATGATGCTGCACATGATGCACCGATTGAATGGTGGTACTACACAGGACATTTGGAAGATGAAGCTGGCGAAAGCTATGGCTTTGAACTTACCTTCTTTAAACTTTTTACCCCACCACGCTATCAGCTTTTTGGCTTTCTACCTGCTTACTGGTTTGTTGACCGAGGTTATGTAGGACATGTAGCGATTAGTAAAACGTCTACAGAAACTTTTAGTAAAGCAGAACAACTCTCTTTTGGTGGTGGCGCAGAAGCTAGCAATGAAAAGCTTTATATCCGAATCAATGATTGGTCAGCAGAAATTCTGGAAAGTGGTGAACACCAAATTATTGCCAATACAGATGATTTTCGCTTTAACTTAGTATTAGATGCTCAAAAGCCAGCAGCTTTGCACGGTAATCCACCAGGCATTCAATCTATGGGGCCGGGGGGTACAAGTTATTACCTCTCGTATACACGCATGTCTGCGGAAGGTAGTTTGAACTTTGGCTGTAATTCAGGCGATTGTCCAACGCTTACTGTAACTGGGCAAGCATGGCATGATCACCAATGGGGTGACTTTTCTATGGAAGGTTATGCTGGTTGGGATTGGTTCAGTATGCAATTCGATAATAATACTGAGTTGATGCTCTATCTTATTCGTGAACCGAGTGGCGTTTATAGCGCTGCAGGTGGTAGCTATATAGACAGAGCAGGTCGTGTGACTGAATTATCGATTGATGATTTTCAGGTGACTGAAACAGGTAAAACATGGGAAAGCGAAGATACTGGTGCAATTTACCCTATGAGTTGGGCAGTTACAGTACCGAGTTTAAATATTAGCCTTGAGGTCGAGCCTACCTTCTTTGAACAAGAGATGAATACACGTGCAACAACTGGCATAGTTTACTGGGAAGGTACTGTGAATATCACAGGTAGTTATGACGGTGTTGGTTTTGTAGAGTTGACAAATTATGATTTGTACCCTTATGGTCAGACGGATGAAAACACACCACTTAAACCCTTAACTGGACCCATTTCACGCTAGCTTTTTACAATTCTGTATTTATACCAATTCCGCTTTATGCGTTACTTAATTCAGGATATGTTCAGACTTGAAAATCTAGCTGTGAAGCGGAATAAACTAACGCATCTGACGTCTCAAACTGGTTAACTCATTAACAAAATATTTGGACTCGGTATTTGGTCTTGTGTTCCACTCTATAGTTTTGAGATATTCATTTGTTTAAGTTGGCTTAGGTGGAGGGCTTTGGGCGTATATACTTTTGGGCTTTAGTATATATGCTCTGTTGTTAAGCTGCATTTATGTTTGCAGAAGTAATATGTATGATACTGCTCTGTGGTGCAGTATTAGGATTTATTTATTTCTATCGGACAAGGAGGCGAAATGCTTATTTGTTTCGACTCTCTTTGGCTATGCTTTTAATTGCTGTAGGTATAGCGCTTTATCTGATTATTTAAGAGCAACTGCATACAAATCAAACAATATAGCGTCTTCTATTGAAGTAATGTTACATAAGCATGTTTTGATACAGATTTTACACATTTTTGTGTGGCATAATCTAAAGCTATGACGCGATTTTCTATCTTTAAGGCAGCGTTCAAGATAGCGCCAATTTATATAACATTTCCAATCCTTTTTTTAGTGTCTTTATCTTCAGTTTCAGTTGCTCAGTATGAAATAGGGCAGTATTCGGTCGCACGTATGTGGAACGAAGCATTATTAAATGCAATTCGTGATGATTTTGCCAGACCTACTGTACATGCTCGCAACCTTTTTCATACCTCAGCAGTTATGTATGACGCTTGGGCAATCTATGACCCAGTTGCTGAACCTTATTTATTAGGTAGCCCTGATTGTCCTTTTATTGGACCTTTACCTGTCATCCAAACAAGCTTAGAAGATGCCAGAAATGAAGCGATAAGCCATGCTGCTTTTAGATTAATGTCGCACCGATTTCAAAGTGCACCATCAGCTTTAGAATCTCTAGGTTTTTTTGAAAGTTTGATGGAGCACCTTGGTTATGACGCTCGAGCCTTCTGGCCGAACTCCGCTGCACCTGTTAGCAATAGTGCACAATTTGGACAAATAGACTACACACAAAGCCCTGCTGCTTTAGGCAGCTACATAGCAGATTGTATGATTCAACGTGGTTTAGAAGATGGCTCAAACGAAGCCAATAACTACATAAATACATTTTATGAACCAGTAAACCCACCTTTGAACCCGCTTATGCGTGGAAACCCAACCTTGCAGAATCCTACGAGGTGGCAACCCTTGGAGCTCGAGCGCTTTATTGATCAAAGTGGCATTGGCATCGATAGTGGTGCCCCACCTTTTTTAGGTGCAGAGTGGGGTCAAGTTGCACCCTTTGCACTCAGCCCAGATGATTTGAAAATATTTGAACGAGATGGTCAACGCTATCCTGTTTATCATGATCCGGGTGTTCCTCCTTACATAACAGCTACAGGTACAGGACAACTGATTGAAGAATACCTATGGAACTTTGCGCTTGTTGCAGCTTGGTCCTCGCATCTGGATCCAGATGATGGTGTCATGATTGATATTTCACCAGCTTCCTTTGGAAACCTGAGCAGTAGTGATTTACCTAAAAATGTTCAAGAGTACCGAAATTTTTATAACTTTGTAGACGGTGGAGATAGTTCTCAAGGTCATGCTGTCAATCCAAAAACTGGCTTGCCTTACGAAGCAAATATGGTCTTGCGTGGAGATTATACTCGGGTGCTTGCAGAATTTTGGGCAGATGGACCAGACTCCGAAACACCACCAGGACATTGGTTTACGGTGCTTAACTATGTTTCTGATCAAGCGTCACTTCAAAAACGTATAGCAGGTTCAGGACCAGTCCTCAGTGACTTAGAGTGGGATGTAAAAGCCTACTTCACACTGGGTGGTGCTATGCACGACTCTGCAGTTGCAGCTTGGGGCATTAAAGGTTGGTACGATTACATCCGTCCAATTTCTGCACTCAGAGCCATGGCAGACCGTGGTCAAAGTACTGACCCAACAAAAGCAAACTACTCACCAACAGGTATTCCGTTGGCTAAAGGTTTGATAGAAGTGGTTGAAGTTGGTGACCCACTGGCTGCAAATGATTTTCAAAACATCGGTAAGATAAAACTGCGTGCATGGCGTGGACCAGGCTTTATGCGTAGTCCGATTCTGGATACAGCAGGTGTTGATTGGATATTGTCAGACTATTGGTGGCCCTATCAGCGTCCAACCTTTGTAACCCCGCCTTTTGCTGGTTATGTTTCAGGGCATTCAACATTCTCAAGAGCAGCAGCTGAAGTGCTAACCCTAATTACGGGTGACCCCTTCTTTCCTGACGGTGTCGGAGAGTTTATAGCTCCAAAAGGTGATTTTTTGGTCTTTGAAGAAGGTCCAAGTACAGACATTGTATTGCAATGGGCAACTTACCGAGATGCATCGGACCAAACTAGTTTATCCAGAATTTGGGGTGGAATTCATCCGCCTATAGATGACATTCCGGGTAGACTGATTGGTGAACAAATAGGCATAGATGCATTTGCATTTGCAAGACAGTACTTTAACCCTTAAGAATTCTAAAGCTTAAGAAATAGGCAACTGGTCAAAATAGCTTTTTGATAGCCCCATATAAGGCTTTTGTTATAGTTGTCGTGAAAGACTCACATATGATTCTTCGTAGCCAAGACCTTTTTAATTTAGACCTTGTAGATGATGAGCTTAAAAGCTTACTCAGCCCAGAAAACCCTTGGGATATTCTTGCAGAAATTGATCGCTTTTTAGAAGATTTAGAGGATAGCAGAGAAGGAGACATACACCCAACTGCTGTTATCAAAGGTAAAGTTTTCATTGCTAAAGGTGCTTCAATCAAACCTCATGCCTATATTGAAGGTCCAGCATGGATTGGACCCAATGCCAGCGTAGGACACGCTGCCTATGTTCGTGGTGGTTCTATTCTTGGCTCTGGTGCTAAAGTAGGTCACGCAAGCGAGGTTAAACATTCACTACTGCTTTCGGGCGCACAAGCACCTCACTTTAATTACGTGGGCGATTCTGTATTGGGTAACAATGTCAACATTGGTGCAGGCGTTAAATTGGCTAATTTTCACACAATGGGTAAAAATATCAAAATAGACGGGGTAGATACTGGTTTGCGTAAGTTCAGCGCAGCTTTAGGTGATAACGTTTCAATTGGTTGTAACTCAGTGTTATCACCAGGAACGATTATTGGTCAAGACGCTATTGCCTATAGTGGCGCAATGCTCTTGGGTGTTTATCCCGCAAATAGCATTATCAAAAATCGCCCTAACATTGAAGTTGTGGAACGCACATAGATAGATTAAGTTTGTGGACAGACTGTCCACAAACTGTCCACAGACTGTGGACAGTCTGTGCATAAGTTGTGAGTCAAAGTCTTCTATAAGTTTCTTATATTTGAATACTATTGAGGCTTAGTACTCTGTAACATAAATAGACTGATATTTTTACTTTCCTAATAGCTTACTTAAACATCAGATGCTTGGCATTCAGAGTTTATACAGCACAAAGGCAGCACAAAGTAAATTGGCGAATGTTAAATAACTTATGGTACACGGTACCTAGTGTGGTCTAACTATCTTTGCGTAAGCAACCGTTAGTCCTAATGGGA
>CALHRJ010000184.1 GCA_938038395.1 uncultured Deinococcales bacterium
ATGGCGCATAGGGCAAGTTACCAACTGGCAAAACCCTGTATTATGTCGATTGAGAAATATGCTTGTGGCAAGTACACCTGCATCTGTAGGAAGCAAGCAATTGGAAAATCTTATGAAAGGGCTAAGCGGTTAAAAATGTTCAGCTTTCTATTTTGGGTTAATTACTTACGCATCGTCAGTATCCTATTTGCTGCTATGGGCATGATGTGGGCAGTTCTAGGAAGCTTTGACCCCTTTGGACTTTATGATGCAAGCATGGCAGAAGCATTCTTCGGTCAAGATGATTTACCTGCCGATGCTAAGCGTGTCTTTAGCTTTTCACTTGCGCCTTTTGGTATGACTGCTCTTGGTTATTTTATTTTGCAATATTTCATAGCAACTTATGCTTTTGCTAAAAAAGAACGATGGGCCTTTGTTGCAATCACATCCGCATTTTCGATTTGGTTTATTGGTGATACAGTTTTGAGCCTGCAACATGGTGCAGCATTTAATGTACTGTTCGCAAATATTCCGAGTCTAATTGCTATGCTACCGATCTTTATTTTTACGCCACAGCATTTTTTCAAGAAATCTTAAATTTTTGAGAATGTACAAGCATATTTAAAAGGTCTTACTCAACTATCTTGAAAGCTCTTTAAAACTTGTGCTTTCAACTTCCACTTTAGCCAACTAGCCAACGCATCTAAACTAAAGCGGTAGTGTATCACCTCAAGAAAACGTCTCTGCTTGCAACATTGCACTTGCAATCTTAGCTTTATAACTTGACATTACGCCAAGGTTTGTTGGTATTTATATATTGAATTCATATCTGCTTCTGAAATTAGTTCAATATCAAAACCAGTTGCTTTATATTCTCAAACAGCAACTCATCCAAAAAAGTCAATACCACCACAAGGTTGATATCAGAGAGTTCCATACTAAGTGTAGTGAAACATCAATAGTAGCTTGTTAAAAACTGCAACACCTGTGTACATACGAATTGTATTATAGGGTATGGCTCAAACTATCTTATCCGAGAATAGAGATAGATGAAGGGTGATTATTCTATAAACCTATGTTTCTGTACCGATTAAAACGCCACCCTTTTAAAATACAAGCTTACTTTGACTTCTCTTTAGCAGTAAGTTTTGCTTATCCAGTAGAAGTTTTGGCACCACTACTACCACCTGGCTTAAGTCTAGATACCCATAGTACGAATGAAAAGACCTATGCTTTCCTAACAATTGCTATGGTCAAAGTGAGGCAACTGCGTCCAGCCCCTTTACCTGCGCAACTTGGGCAAAATTTCTTCTTAACTGGCTACCGCTTATTTGTAAAGTACCGCAGTAAAGCAGGTAAGACTCTGCGAGGCTTATACATCTTACGAAGCGATAGCAATAAACAGCTCATGACTATTATGGGAAGTTTACTCAGTCATTACAGTTATAACGATATACAGCTAACTGAATTCGAAGACCGCCATACACTTAACCTGTCTATAAAAACACCTAAGAGCTTAGCAGATTTAGACCTGAGTGTAGACTTAACACAAACACCTATAGTTCCCCCACAGCACTCGCCTTTTACAGACTTGCAAACAGCACGACGTTTTGCAGGTCCGATGCCTTATACCTTTAGCTATGAACCACAAACACATTCTATAGTTATGATTGAGGGTAGACGCCAGCACTGGCAACCCCAAAATGTAGCTGTTGATATACAACAGGCAACGTATCTGGAGCAAGCACCGTTTAATCAGGTAGAACCCCTACTTGCAAATGCTTTTATGGTACGAGATGTGCCGTATATGTGGCAACGTGGAACTGTGGAAAAACTGTCATCTGTAGAAGATAGGAAATACTAAAAGTGACTACTAAAAAAGCAACGCGTAAACCGTTTCAAGGTGTTTTGAACATCTTGCGCTTTAATTGGGATTTCTATCTTATGGCAGCGATTGGACTGGTTGTTGCTATTGTGCTTGCTAGTGTTATAGCTGCTTTAGCAATCCTACCTGATTGGCTAAATGTATTCGTGCTACTCGGTTGTTTAGGCTTAGTCTATTTTGTTATTGGCTCACTTGTTGTGTCTTACTGGGTATATGATGCATCACCGTTGTACAAATGGAAATGGCTTGAATCATTTTTGGAAAAAACACCAAAGCAAGCACTAAATATACATGCTGGTTTTGATGAATCAAGTGAAAGCTTAGTGCGACTGTATCCTGATATAGCTTTAGAAATTGCAGATTTCTATGACCCAGAGCAACATACTGAGAAATCGATTGAGCGGGCTCGAGCCGCCTACCCCCCTCCACCCACCGTGCAATCAGTCCAGCCTACACAATTACCTTATAGCGATCATTCATTTGATGCTATTTTCCTACTCTTCGCAGCTCACGAAATCAGAAACCCAGAAGAGCGCATTCAATTCTTCCATGAACTAAAGCGCATTCTCAAAACAAGTGGTGAACTGGTCTTAGTAGAACACTTGCGAGATATAGCAAACGTACTAGCCTTTGGCCCAGGCGCTTGGCACTTTTACCCACTAAACGAATGGCAACAACTAGCAGAAGAAGTTGGCTTTCAGATAGCTATACAAAAAAAGGCTACCCCTTTTGTAATCACTATGAAACTGACACCTACATGAATCTACTTATTCTCAACTTACAAGTACTTGGCATTAGCCAGATGTTACTCGCACTTGTACATATTGTTTTCGAAAAACAGTTTGATTGGAAAAGAGAACTCGCACCTCTGAGTCTACTCAATCGCCAACTGATGTATGTGCATACGTTTTTTATAGCCTTTGTTGTTTTCTTAATTGGTCTGCTCTCTTTTTTTGCTGCGAAACATTTAGTTACACCGTCACCTTTGGCAGTTTATATTGCCACAGGACTTAGTATCTTCTGGCTAGTCAGACTCTATACACAATTCTTTATTTATAAGCCTGAACTTTGGTTGGGTAAAAGATTTGAAACAAGCATCCATATTCTCTTTGTCCTCACTTGGCTTTGGTATAGCCTTAGCTATCTTGTACTCGTTTGGTGGCAACTAAGATGAATCCATATGTTCTATTTGCACTTCGTGTAATGATTGCACTTATCTGGCTATACAATGGTTTATGGCTAAAGGTTATCTTGCTAGATGCTGAACATCTAGCCGTTGTACAAGGCCTAGAGCAAACTTGGCTAAGCCCTGAAAACTTACTGCGTTTAATTGGTAGTTGCGAAATACTACTTGCAATTGGTGTACTCAGTGGTTTATTTAATCGCTTTGTATCAATATTTCAATTTGTAATTCTTTTAGCGATGAATACCATAGGCATAGTCTTTAGTGGGGCAATTGCTGCGCCACTTGGGTTGCTGGTACAGAATCTGCCACTGTTCTTTTGCATAGGTCTTGTAGCTTACTACGGCCCAGGTTTTCCGTTTCAGAAAGTAAACCGCTAATGGCTCAAACCCTGCTTGAAAGCTGGCGCAGTGGGCGTTTAGGTAAAGCTGGCAAAAAAGAAAACGTTATATTTTCTCAAGTTCAAGAAGATGCCAATACAGAACTTAGTATCGCAAAACAGCTTAATGCAGACAAAATATTTGTCATTGCATCAGGTGGTTGTACTGCGCTCTCCTTACTTGCGCTCGAGCCCAAACACTTACTCGCCTGCGACATCAATCCTGCACAAGTTGCCCTATTAGAACTCAAACG
>CALHRJ010000185.1 GCA_938038395.1 uncultured Deinococcales bacterium
CGCTTCTCCTAAGGCTCAATTTGAAGTTAAGTTAGATGGTTACTTCATAGATGTTGTTGAAGATGATTTACTTATCGAAATTCAAACTAGGAACTTTTCAGCAATCAAACCAAAACTCAAGAAACTACTAGCAAAACACAAATTGCGTTTAGTCCATCCAATAGCTCAAGAAAAATGGATACTTAAACAAGATGGTGATGATTTTTCTAGACGAAAATCACCGAAACGTGGCAAACTTGAACATATTTTTGATGAGTTAATTCGCATTCCTGAACTGGTAAAACACAAAAACTTTTCTTTACAAGTTTTACTAATTTCTTCAGAGGAAAGTCGTTTAGTTAGACCTAAAGTAAAGTGGCGGGATAAGTGTTGGACACCCACAGGTAAACGACTTTTGGAAGTCTATGAAAGTCATTTATTTAAAAGTAAAAAAGACTATATAAATCTATTACCAAAAGATTTACCTTCACCATTTACCACTGCTGATTTAGTCAAGACTATGAAAGTTAACAAAGCTTTAGCCAGCAAAATAGCTTTTTGTTTGAGAAAAATGGGCTTTGCTAAAGTTTGTGGTAAACAAGGTCGGTTTACCACTTATAAACTTAACCCTTAAAATCAATATAAAATTGTAAAATACTATCGATGACCAAGGTGTTCCATGAACCAATACGATTGGCTGACCCTCGCCCTTAACATCATAGTGAACATACTGATCTCCAAAATTGAATTCTTTAGACAGTTTCTACATGACTATGCCCTCATTTTACAAACCTAATTTAGAGTTTCTAGCATCTTTAGTTTCAATTTTTCATGGCGTTTTCATTAATACTGTCCACAGTTATTGATAAATCATTTCACCTAATACTGCTGTTGTTATGCCTTTAAACCTAAGCTTTCTGACTTCGGGAATACTTTTGCAATTGCTGTGACTTTAGCAAAAAAAATAGCACACAGCATATTTCTGTGTGCCAAACTCTCTTCTCCGAAAGCGAATTAAGAAATTAAAGTGGGAAATCTAAGATACAAGTTCTTTTTCTTTCACACCTTGAACATCAGTATCTTGATTTAAAAATGCCTCAACTTGTTCAACTTGTTTACTACGATCATAGTTACCGTACAATGCCATGTGCATACGAACAGGATCACCAAAAAAGAATTTTTCGTATAAACTCTGACGCCCCGCAAAACCTGAAATCGTCATATCCCATGCTAAACGGTAAAGCTTGATGCGATCATCAGAGCTACCATTTCTAGCCTGCAAGTATTTAGCAATATGCTCAGCCATTGGACCTTGACGGTCTTCTTCAGTTGGAATCATGATGAGTCCACTAGCACTTAGAAGCTGCAGAATTTCTACCAAGCGCGGATAAATTGTAGGATAATAGTTTCTAGCAGCATCTAACGGTGCCCTAGCTGGTGTCATCACACCATAGTCATTGACAGTTGCACCTTGTTCACAAGCGACTTTAAGACCTTTCATAATCTCAAGCGCAATAATAATCTCAGATATTTTACTTTGTACATGTTGGAATTGACCTGAGCCGATCATATCTACAACTGATTGTGCCACACCAAGAATTGCCTCAGTTTTTGCAATTTTAAGATTAATAACCTGATGTGCCATATGCAGCATGGCACTGGTATCGCCGTAAGCACGATTTGCTAAAGCAACATCATTCATTAGGAAGACTCTATCCCAGGGAACAAGCACATCATCAAAAATAACCATGGCATCCATTTCGTCAAAACGCGCGCCAAGTGGATGGTCCGCTTTACTTTTTCCATAATCAAGCGGTTCACGACATTGGAAATATAGGCCTGCGGTATTTGTTGGAATTGCAAAGGCTAAAGCATACTTTGCCATATCCTCTTGTTCTTTTAAAACAGTTGATGGGAAAATAACAATTTCATCTGCGATAGGTAAGGTTGCCATCATTCTGGCACCACGAACTATGATGCCTTCGTCAGTTTCTTTGACCAAGCCCATAGCAATATACGGGTCAGGTAATTGATTAGCTGAGACCTCACGGTTTACTTGTGGGTTGGTGAGTGCGTGAGTCATGGCTAAATCGTTTTCACGAACATAGTCAAAGTAGTTGCGCATGTTTTCGCCAAAACGAGGGTCGCACTTTGCAAAATAATCACTGGCTACGCCTGCTGCCATGATATTGTTATTCATGTAATCTGGCGCACGACCTAGAAAGCCCATGCAGGCATCTGCCCAGACTTTATGCATTTCAGCACGTTTTTCTAAATCTTCTTTACTTTCAGGAACATGAAAACTGCGACCAACTCTATCGCCTGTCATTGGGCTTTCGAATGTCATGATGTCGCGCAGTTCAGGATCGTGTTGCAAATCATATAGATGCGCTAAAGATGCAACAGCATTTTTGGTAACAGGGTGCGTGGTTGGATCTGTTATGCGTTCACCATTTATAAATAGTGTTGGTGGATTAGCTTTCAAACCATCAATGACTTCTTGTCCTGTGCGTACTGGCATTATTAAACCTCAGTTCCCCAAGTTTGATTTTTAGAAATTGACTATTACTTGCTTCGATTAAGTATATGTCTTTTTGTAGTTTCGGTATATCGTTTATAACAACAAATTATGCTATGTTATTTGTAGTTATGAACAAAAAGAGTGGATTTCCATGCCTACTTTAGAGGAATTATTTGTGGCTACTTCGGCATTAACTGAGTTGAGGCTCGAGCTATCGCCCCTAACCTCAACCTACGCTCGCGTCTGCCCTCTCCCCCTAAACACCCAATGGATTCAACAAAAAGACCTCCGAATTGGTCATTTAAACCCTGAGTCTCCAAACCCAACGACGCTAAAAGCTTTAACAGAAAATCACCCTGCAGCCATAGGCTACTTATTATCTAAAAGAAGTGAAGCAATCCCAAATGAACTTATTAAGCAAGCAAAAGCCTTAAACATCGCCCTCTTTAGCATTCCACCAGACATGACTAGTGAAACGCTCGAAAAAATAGCAATAGGACTTAGCTTAGATTCAAAAGACTCAACTACATCTCTAGCTAGCTACGCACAAATCACTCAAACACTCTTAAAAACACTCAAAAGTCATAAACCAGAGCGTAGTCTATTAGATCAACTTCATTCACTTACAAACGGCAGTTTTTTGTTACTTGCTTCAGATAACAGGACCTTAGCTCAATCTGGTCCACTACGAATCCCAAAAGACCGCTTACTTGATTTAAATGAAGGCAGTTACCAATTACAAATTCGTGACCAACAGCAGACCGCTTATTTGTTCCACATAAGCTCGGACAACTTTAAGCATGATGTATTTGTGGCAGTTATCCAAAACCCAAATCAGTTAGGCTTTATAGAAAACGCTGCTGCATTACTGTCAATCATTCAAGAAAAACAGTTTGCTGATATTCAGTTAAAAAGTATTCAAAGAGAAGCATTTCTTAGTGAATGGTTTGCTGATAGCTTCGACAAACTTAGCTTTCATCATCAGCTGAGTAGCATGGGCTTTGACATAAGTGCAAGTTACGCAGTCGCAGTTGTATTATTGGTT
>CALHRJ010000186.1 GCA_938038395.1 uncultured Deinococcales bacterium
GCTTGTCCAACTTTCTGCTGTGCTTCAAAGGGACGCATAAGTGCATCAAAAACACTGTCAGGATCATCGTTACCAACTTGTACCCAGAGTACTTTTTTGTTTTCACTGGCAAGTTGGGTTGCAATATTTGCTGCTAAGGCAGTTTTACCAACACCGCCAAATCCATGTAGCAAGAGTCGTGAACCTTGTTGTAAGTTCTCTTTAATGTCGTTGAGTAAATTGTCTCGTCCAATTAATTTGGTTGGAAGTTCAGCGAGTTCCGCATCTTTTTCTAGTAGTAACGCAGTCTTCGCTTGGCTGACGCCACCTTGCTCGATTAGTTTAAGGAGCTCGAGCGTCTCTTCACTAGGCTCAACTTCCAACTCTGCAGCAAGTACCTCCCGACAACTTTCAAACTGCTCAACCGCAGCCTGTCGATTATCAGCCCTGAAGTAAAGCTGCATGATGCTTCTATGCGCACTCTCATTCAAACTATCTTCTTCAAGCAATGCTTTATAGCAATCAATAGCTTCGGTATATTTTTCTTGTTCAGTCAATAAACTTGCTTGTTCACTTAAAGCTTCTAGGTACTGCTGTTGCAAACGGAAACGCTCAACTTCTACCCATTCAAAAAAAGGTTCCGCAGCCTTTACTTCTAAAGTACGAAGAAACTGCCCACTCCCCTGTTGCCATAGTGCAATTGCACCTGCATAATCATCTTCTACAATAGCCTTAGAAAATAAGAGAAAGTCTGAGGTGGCATTTAGGCTTACCAGTTGATCTTCCATAACAAGCCAGTCATCACTATTTGGAAATCCTTTGAGCGTATGCAGGGCTACACGAACGCTACTTCCTTTACCTTTCCAAAGCAATTCAGCGATTTCTTTTCTAGTGACTTCTTCTTTGCAACAACCAAGATAACAAAGCAGCGCTAAAGGCTTAGCAGAAGGAGCATCAATTTGCTCACCTTGCCAATACAGTTCTGGTATGCCAAACAACTTTAAATACAAGCCCTCATTTATAGGTACAGTACTCATTAATAGACCCATCTTTAGCTATAGACACATATTTTAACGCATTTTATACGCCCTCAGACCTATCCTTGATACATGCATAAAGAAATGAGATTTTTATTAAGGTTGTGGGTCGATTCAAGTCAAGACGGTAGTTGGCGTTTTAGTTTAGTAGACATTAAAGAAAGTGAAAGGCGCTTAAGTTTCAAAAACCTTGAAGCGTTAAATGTCTACCTCACAGATTTAACCTGCCAAGATGTCAAAGCTGAGGATTTAACATCTGAAGAACAACTTATAGAAAAGGAAACTAATATGACCTAAACAACTTCATCATAAAACTCAACTAGATAACTTCTGAAGCTCATGGTAATTCAGTATAAAGAAAGGCAATGTTAAACAACCTGATAAATCATCAACTGAGCAACTTAGTTAAAAATACAGCTTTTCTCAGGCAAACTCTCTTTTGTAGTGTGCTATTTGGGATGACTTTTGCTCTCGCACAAGAAACCCCGCCACAAGAACCTTTAGCAAAAGATACAACTGCACAAACAGCTACAATTTCAGACTATTGCCTTGGCCCAATACAAACTCAACAAGACTCTCAATTTACTGAACTGAATCAATTTGATAGTCAACACGCTGCGATGGTCTATCAGTACACTTCAGCTAAAGTCAATCAATGGCTTGGTTTTGGTGATTATCTAGAAACAGCTATTCACGAAAGCAATCATCACCTAAACCGAGTTCTTAGTCGTGAATGTGAGCCTTTAAATAATCGAAAATATTTTTTAATAGGTCATGTCTATGAAACTGATTTACAGGTAGGTGAAACACCTTCAATAAGTATCATCAATCAAACTGCGCCACCTGAACAGCAAAGTAGCAGTCGGTATGGCTTGTATATTTCTGCTAATCCTAATGTTCACAGAAATACCTTCTCTAGCTTGTTAGATGAATTTACTGCCTATACAGGTGAGGCATGGATACATCTCAAAAAGGTAGAAAGCCCACCCTTAAATCAAACGCTCAACTATAGTCAGTTTCAAATTGATGGCATGGTGAACTTTATGCTGTACTTTCAGGCATATCTTAAATCCGCAAGGCTATATTATCCAGACGCCTATGAAGAGATCAAATCACAGGACAAAACTATAGCTTACGCTAATCTACTATGGCAACAAGCTGAAACTATTCTTTTAGAGTCTTACTCACATATCGAAGCTGATAGAGCAGCACAGCATTTCTTCTATAGAAGTGATGGTTTAGCTTCTGCTGTCCAACACCTCAATCACATTTATACTGTTGATATGTTATCAGAATTAGACCTTTTAAATATCAATCATCTTGAATACAGTAATATCCAAAACACTTTTCTCAAATAGCTTTCAAAGTAATACTGCACTCATATAGAGTATTTTATTGTTGAGTTATGAAGATTATTGGCATAAGTGGTGGAGCAGGTGCAGGCAAATCCACCTTTGCAGAGTTACTAAAAAAGGAATATCTTTTACGATTTAAAACGGTATCTATTATTCATTTAGATAGCTACTACTATACGGATGATATTCAAGGTCATTACATTATTGCCAAAAGTAGCAAAAAACGTTTTTTAGACATGAATCATCCAGGTTCAGTAGACGTGGCTTCTGTTCAGAAAGTCATCAATCAAACATCTACCGACTTCCTGATAATTGAAGGTTTATTCCCTCTCTGTATCCCAAGCATCTCAAAGCAATTAGACCTATCAATCTATATAGATGTTGCTGCTGATATACGTTTGGGTAGAAAAATCATTCGTAAACTTGAAGAACAACAAACACTACCTGAGATTGTTTTTAGGAATTATTTAGACACAGTACGTGATAGACACTTTGAGTTTATTGAGCCTTGCAAAGATATGGCTGACCTTGTACTTGACGGCACTATAGCTAATTCCGAAAACATAGAAGTTTGCCTTAAACGCTTAGCCATATAAAAACAAAACTGGAATGAGTATTTCACCCATTCCAGTTTATTATTGTACTTAAGTACCTATTCTAACTTACATCTCTTGTGGCGCAGCTATACCTAAAACATCAAGTGTATAGGCTAAAGTATCGCGAACTTTCATAACCAAAGCAACTCGAGCTTCCTTCAAACCTTCTTCAGAATCTAATACTTTAGTGTCTGGCTTACCTTCATCATCTTTATGGTTGAAATAGCCATTCCAACTTGTTGCAAGGTCTAAAGCATATTGAGCGACTGTATGTGGTGCAAATTCCTTTGCAGCTAAGGCAATAACATCAGGGACTTTAACAATCGTCTTTGCCAAAGCAAGTTCTAACTCACCGATTTTTGACCAATCAGCTTTACTGATATCAACATCCGTTGCAGCACGCAAAATACTACAAGCTCTTGCATGTGCATATTGAATATAAGGCGCAGAATCACCTTGGAGGTTTAATGCCTGTTCCCAACGGAAATCAATAATTCTGGTGGCTTCACTCTTAATCATACCAAAACGTAGTGCACCAAGCCCAACTTGTCTAGCAACCTCGTCACTATTTGCCAAGTCAGGATTCTTTTCATGTATGGTCTCTTTGGTACGCTTTATAATTTCTTCTAAAGCAGTATCGATTGCTACAGTGATGCCTTTACGTCCACTCATGTCTTGACCTTCAAGCTTTACGACTTCATAGGCTAAGTGATGGTGTACATCTGCTCCTCTAGCATCGTCAGAAAGCTTCAAAGCAGTTTTAACAATTTCTTGTGGATGTCTCTGACGAATATCAATAACATTCACAACTTTAACACCGCCACCAAAAGATTGACCATCTGGGTCAACTTCACCTGTAACACTACTTGTATAGAGAACTTTACCTGAAGGTTGGGTTGCAAAGACTTCTGATTTAAGTCCTTTCAACGCACCAACTTTCCAGAGGTGATAACCAATATCTTTACAAACATACATAGCATTGCCATTGCTACGTACAAGCACTACATTGGGTTCTTCCAGACCTGGAATAAACTCCGAAACATCCATGATAAGTGCGTCTTTGAACTTACCTTCTGTGGCAGTAGAAACATACTCACTGTTTTTTAAGATGCTAAGTCCAGCGTCCATGAAACCACTATCAACCACGTTAGATTCCCAAACGAGTAAGTCGTATTCGGCACCTAGTGACCAGTAAGTTTCTAAGTTTGAGTTTAGGATTTCAATGACTTCGTTGCGGAGTTCGCCGCGCTCGAGCCTGTGCATAATCTCCACAACACCAGCTTCAATTTTTTCCTGCTCTTCTTCACTACCAATTGCTTTAGCCTTACCAAGCGCAACATACAACTCACCTAACCAGTGGTCATACTTTTTTGAACCATCATATTCAGCACTAAAATACTCAACCGCATAAAGCGACTCAGCAGCTTGGCGACCTGTATCATCTATGTAGTTCTGTACTTCGACTTCATAGCCATCTGCTCTTAGAATCCGAGCTGTAGAATCACCTAAAACAATGTTCCTTAAGTGACCCACGTGCGCTTCTTTATTTGGGTTAACAGATGTATGCTCAACAATCATCTTTTGCCCACGAGGTTTAGCTTTTAAATCGCTAGCAATAACCTGCTGCACGAAACTACCAATATCAACATTAAAGTTAATATATGGTCCAACAGCTTCTACACTAGCAATTCCTTTTGGTAACTCAAGATTTGCAATGATGTCATTGGCAATCTCAACAGGATTTTTCTTTAGCTTTTTTGCTAAGGCAAAGGCAGCAGGACTACCGTAATCACCTGATTTATTATCTGGTACGTCCTGTACAGGTATATCAACACCCTCAGCACCTAGTTTAGCAACTGCTTTTTCTAGCGCTACTTTGAGCGCTTGCTTCATATCTTCCATA
>CALHRJ010000187.1 GCA_938038395.1 uncultured Deinococcales bacterium
GTCAGCAAGTGATTCGATGCCAGAACCTTCAAGTGTAACGATTTGTGAAACTGCACCATAAAGGAAACCAATTGCACGAAGGTTATCTGTTGCACCTGTTTCTTCGAACTTATCAAGTCCGTTGTATGCAAGGTAAGCATCTCCAGCGAAGGCAATTCCTAGCTCGAGCTCACCCGCTTGAATTCGGCGAATATTTTCACCAGAACCAGCAGAACCTTCTACGTTCATGTTCATGCCATCAATGTTTTGGTTTGCATAGTCACTAATACCTGTTGAGAAAGTATTAAAGGTTCCACCTGTAGAACCTCCACCTATAGATAAAAAGCGACGCTGTGCAAATGTGAATGAAGCCACTGTAAACAGAAGTGCTACAACAACAACTGCCAATAGCGAGATACGAGAGTTTTTCATCACGCCTCCAAAATAAAATTTAATTTACCCTTTTGGGTGAATGAATAATATCTTAAAAAAGGTTTTAAGTCAAAAAAGTTAAAAATTTTCCTGAAATCTGCTCTTCAAATAAAATTTAATTTACCCTTTTGGGTGAACTAGTAATAGCTTAAATATGCTAGGAAAATATTGTTCAATAATACAAATCCAGAAGAAACAGCCTCGTGCTTTAACATGTGAAAAGGTAAGGGTTGATAATTTCAATATGTTTAAAAGTGCTGTCCTAATAAGCTTTTTTGTAGCATGATTACCTCAAATATGCCTTGAACCTTTAGCAGGACACACCCACGACATGTGGGGTGCCTCCCAATTAAAGTTGAAAATGAGTTCATCACAAATAGAAGTTTTTTTGCTTTTTAAAAAACTTTCAAGGTGCGTCCCTGTGAACTGGAATAATCTAATGATTAGCCTTAGCTATTTGTTTAACCTTTGGCAGGACGCACCCCACGACATGTATAACCCTCAGAACCTAGAACAATATGGTAAATTATGTGTTTAATAGCTAAAAGTTGTTGATATTTGTCTAGCACTTACATCATGACTTCAAATTTAAGATCAAAATAAGCATTTAAAGGAGTACTTAAGTGAAGCAGTACGAATACAAGTTTGATGAAAATGGCACCGCCTATTTAGAAACCGACCTACCTGGGCTTATGCTCACCAGACTACCGTTGCTTAATAAAAGCACTGCTTTCACCGCAAAAGAACGTGATGTCTATGATCTGTGGGGCATCTTGCCACCAGATATAGATACACTTGAAAATCAAGTACTACGTGAATACGAAAATCTGCAAACCTTTGATACGGCCTTGAATAAATATATTTACCTGCGCTTATTGCAAGATAGAAATGAAGTTCTCTTTTATAAACTACTAGATAACTATCTTGAAGAGATGATGCCAATCATCTACACACCAACTGTAGCTGAAGCCATCGAGCAGTATTCACAAGTCTATAGGTTCCCTAGAGGCATCAACATCAGTACAAAAAATATTGATCGTGTTGACGCAATTTTAGAACACACACCTTACCCTTACGTCAAGCTAATTGTGGCTACAGATTCTGAAGGTATCTTAGGCATTGGCGATCAAGGCTACGGTGGCATGGCGATTTGTATTGGTAAATTATCGCTTTACACAGCAGCTGCTGGTGTAGACCCTGCATTAACTCTGCCAATCCAGCTAGATGTGGGTACCAACCGCGAAGATTTGCTCAATGACCCTATGTATATGGGTGTGCGCCATGAACGTCTTAAGGGTTACGCCTACGAAGAGTTTATGGATAAGTTTGTGACTGCACTTAAGCGCCATCACCCAAATGTACTGCTTCAATGGGAAGACTTCAGCCGTCAAAAAGCCTTTAGTGTTATGGAGCGCTATCAAGATAAAATTCTATCTTTTAATGATGACATCCAAGGTACAGGCGCAGTTGTCGTGGCTGGATTACTTGCAGCAGCACGACGAAACAAACGCTCAATTGCTGATGAAACCTTTGTAGTTTACGGTGCTGGCGCTGGTGGCGTCGGTGTTGCTAGACAGATTTTTGCAGCCCTGCAAAATGCAGGCTTGAGCGATGAAGATGCCAAAGCACGCATTCTTATGATGGACCCGTTTGGTTTAGTAATGTCCGATAGACCTGAACTAGA
Source organism: uncultured Deinococcales bacterium (assembly GCA_938038395.1). Taxonomy (GTDB): domain Bacteria; phylum Deinococcota; class Deinococci; order Deinococcales; family Trueperaceae; genus CALGZD01. Next base: position 2,096 of record CALHRJ010000187.1, read on the forward strand.
GGATTATAAAAAGAGTTTAGCTCAAGAGCCAAATCGTTTAGCAGGTTGGCAGATGGCTACCGAAACACCCACCTTAATAGAGGTGATTCAGAACTCTAAAGCTACAGTTCTCTTAGGTTTATCAGGCGAGGCTGGTGCTTTTACCGCAGAAGTTGTGCGTGCGGTTTGCGCGAATACCAACAAGCCTACAATCTTCCCACTTTCCAACCCAACGGCCAATACAGAAGCAGTACCCGAAGATATCTTTCGCTGGACTGAGGGCAAGGCAACTGTATCTACAGGTAGTCCATTTCCAGATGTTACTTATGACGGCAGTAACCACCCGATTAGCCAAGGTAACAATGCATTTATCTTTCCTGGGTTAGGGCTCGGTCTTATGCTTAGTGGCGCACAACGTGTAACGCCTAAAATGCTTACAGTAGCTTCGGTTGCTTTAGCAAACTTTATTTCTGATGAGCGTTTGGCAAAAGGTTGCGTGTATCCAGAAATTGATGAGATTCGAACTGCAAGTAAGGCAATTGCTGTAGCAGTTACAAAAGCTGCAGTTGAGGAAGGTCTAGCGCGTGTTGAAGTTGGTGGTGATGTTCAGCAGTTTGTTGAAAGTAGAATGTGGCAGCCAAGGTATTTTCCGATTCGTAAAAGCAAGTGATACCAATTATAGATAGTTAAGATTAGTAATAATTACAAAAATATTTGAAAACAATATTTTGTCTTGTGGGGTGGGCTAAGCCCACCAAGTGGAGATGGAATTTTAAGGGTTGTGTCAAAAATATAATGAAAGAGTTCGTTTTTGTTGTTTTGCAATAACAATTAGAATATCGAGGCACAAAATATGGTGGCACAGCACCACCCTACATATCTATGCTGC
>CALHRJ010000188.1 GCA_938038395.1 uncultured Deinococcales bacterium
GCCCATCCTGAAGGTGAAGCTGGCTACAACATGGCACGTATTGCAGTTCATGTAGCAGACTTTCCAGAAACAATTGCGGCAGCAACAATCAACCGTTTTTGTGCAAGTGGCTTACAAACCATCGTCCAAGCAGCCCACAGCGTACAAACGGGTATGTCGGATGTAGTTCTAGCAGGTGGCAGTGATTGCACCAGTCGCGTACCAATGGGTGGTCACAACGCTAAAGAAGGCTTCAACAAAGCACTGTATAAGCGTTATCCACAAGCTTATATAACAATGGGTCAAACCGCTGAAAACGTAGCAAGACAATTTGCTGTAAGTCGTTTAGAACAAGATACTTTTGCAGTAAATTCTCAGGCGAAAGCCATAGCTGCACAAGCTGCAGGCAAATTTGATGAGCATCTTGTACCTGTCGAAACAACTGTGCAAGATCAAGAGGGTGTTTGGCACGATGTAACTATTTCAAAAGATGAATGTCCACGAGAAGGCACAACCTTAGAAGGGCTTGCTGGGCTTAGAACTGTTTTTGCTGAAGATGATGCAGCAACTGTGACAGCTGGTAACGCCTCACCCATGAATGATGGCGCAGCCATGACCGTCGTGATGAGTGCCGATGACGCTGAGGCCAGAGGCATTAAACCAATCGCTAGATTTGTACAGGCTAGTGCGGTTGGCGTACCTCCTGAAATTATGGGCATAGGACCGCTACCTGCGATTTCTAGTTTGCTAGATAAAATGGGCATGACAGTGAATGATATAGACCTTTTTGAAATTAACGAAGCTTTTGCAAGTCAGGCAGTCTACTGCCAGCGTGAACTTGGCATAGCTGACGATAAACTAAACGTAAATGGTGGTGCGATAGCAATTGGTCATCCACTTGGTGCTACAGGCGCACGCATTGCAGCAGATTTATTTGCAGAAATGAAGCGTAGCGATTCTGAGTTTGGCATCATCAGTATGTGTGTGGGTGGTGGCCAAGGTATGGCTGCTTTGTTCCAACTTGTCTAAATAATAGGACACTGCTTAAATCAATTTCGACCACTTAACAAGTTGCTAAGTGGTCATTTTTTATGTTTAATAACTTCGCTAAGATAACAATACAGACAACAATTGCAGACAAGATTCTACCATCCTTAGGACTTTACTGCTGAAACCACGGCAACATCGGCAAGCTGCTAAATCATCTAAAGCTTCTAAGCATTGTCGATGTTTTTCTACAAATGCTAACACCACACTCCAATATTTCAGCTACCTACGATATTATCTCAATATGCCTAAGTACGCCTCAATATCTTCTTGGCATTCGACTACATCAATGTCTTGAAATTTCTACGGGCAAATTAACACCGATTTGAATTCATATGATGATAGGCTTTCGTTTGGCATGTTTAGGGAATTTTCTTTTTCAATTATTGTTTCAGCTATCTGTTTGTTTTTTGCCACTTGGTATGGCTATAGCGAGGGTGGCTGGTCTGTTGCACTTAACTTCTTTTTTATTGCTGCTATTTTGGGCATTATGGAATTATCGCTTTCTTTTGACAATGCTGTTGTTAACGCAACTGTTCTACAAAAGATGACACCAATTTGGCAACAACGCTTTTTGACTTGGGGCATATTAATTGCTGTATTTGGCATGCGCTTTATATTTCCAATTTTGATTGTTGCAGTGATTGCTCAAGTTGGATTTTTTAATGTCATAACAATGGCACTGCAAGACCCGATTGCTTACTCACATCATTTGGAAGATGCCCATATTCCCATTTCTGCTTTTGGTGGTTGCTTCTTAAGCCTTGTTGCTTTGAAGTATCTTATGAATCCAGATAAAGACATTCACTGGTTTGGTAGGCTCGAGCTACGCCTTGCCCAGATTGGTCGCCTAGACACGATTCAAGTCTTCACAACAGGTATAGTCCTCATGATTTTGACTTATACAATTGTCTTACCTGAAGATAGAATCCTTGCCTTGAGTGCTGGTTTGATTGGCATACTCATACACATATTTATAGACAGTCTAACCTCGTATTTCGATTTAGAAACAGCGCTTGCAGGTAGTGCAAGAGCAGGTTTTGCGTCCTTCATGTATTTAGAAATTCTTGATGCCAGCTTTTCACTTGATGGTGTAATCGGCGCTTTTGCAATCACCAGAGATATTGTAGTTATTGCTGTTGGCTTAACGATTGGTGCTGTCTTTGTTCGTTCCCTTACTTTGTTAATGGTTAAACAAGGCACCTTAAAGGAATATCTTTATCTAGAACATGGCGCACATTATGGCATAGCTGCTTTAGCCATCATCATGCTGTTGAGCATGAGTCCAGCTATTCATATTCCTGAAATCCTTACTGGCTTAATCGGTGCTGCCTTTATAGGTGCATCATTCTGGTCTTCCCTACGTCAAAGACGTCTTGCCAGCAGTTAATATTGTTTAGATGTATTTATAGCTAGCAACTCAGTCTGAATTATCTTCAATAACAGGTCTATCCAAAATCGCAATACAGTTTGAACCGTATTTACGTTCATCAAATTCAAGCAGCTTTGACTTGTATTTAAGTTTAAGCTCCATACCTTTTGGGTATTGCAAAATGTAAATTCCACCCTCTGCTGCAACTTCACTTAAAATAATTTCATGGAAAATTGCGCCTAAATCCATAGGATACGGTGGAGCAGCAAAGACAATGTCAAATCCTCTTGGGCGACTTTTTGCAAACCGCAGTGCATCATCGCAGTGAACTTCGAGTCTTAGTCCTAAACGTGTTGCATTCAAACGATTTACATGTGCAGCACCTTTACTTTTATCGACCGCTGTTGAGGTCCATCCACGCGAAGCAGCTTCAAGCGCAACCGCACCAGAGCCACTATAGAGGTCAAGAAATGTACCTCTTTCATGAAATTGTAAAATGTTAAACAAAGATTCTCTTAGGCGGGCTGGACTAGGTCTTGTACCTGATCTAGGGATTTCTAGTGTTTGACCTTTGGCAGTACCACCAAGAATACGGGGATTCGACATAAGGTATAATAACGTATTCAGTAAGTCTTTTGCCTAATTTTTGTATAGCTGTAAAGAGCTGCATCCCACATAACTATTTATTGTAAAACAGGTTGAAGCATATGGTAAAACACACCTCCATACATTGGTAAAGAATGGGTACGTCCCATCCAAGGTTGAAAATAGTTTCAGCACTAACAAAAGTTTTTTTACTTTTTAAAAACTTGCAAGGTGCGTCTTTGTGACCTGGGATAATCTCTTGATTAGCTTAGATACTCATTTAACCTTTAGCGAAACACACTCGTAAACGGTTGTAAAATTCACCTAGTACAGCGACAACCGATAATAAGTGGGTATTTTTCAGTGGCTAAGCTGAAACAAGCTTATGGGTACAGAACCTATAGATGGACCTGTCCCAAAATAAGTCCGCAGTTTAACAAAGGCTGATTTGGATATGCAGTGTTAGCATCCTCATTGGGACTGGTCTTCAAGATAACTATTAAACTTATCGAAGTGTGACTTTGTTTTAGGACGAGTCCATATATTGAAATTGTTAACTCTCACATTTTTACTTGTTAAAGCACTAATGCAAGAATGTGGCATCGAGGTACACATTAACGATATAATCTTCAATACTACTACTTGGCAGGTTATCTATGTTTAAAATTCGCCTTTATGATCCTCAACAACCTAGTGACTTAGCTAATATGTATAGGATATGTTTACTTACTGCTGACAATGGTGGTGATGCCAGTCATCTCTATAGCCATCCTGAAATGATCGGGGATTTCTTTGCAGCACCTTATTGTGAGCTCGAGCCCACCCTCGCCTTCGTACTAGAAGATTCTCAAGGCGTATGCGGCTACATAATAGGAGCATTAGACACGGCTACCTTTAACCAAACTATGAACAAAACATGGCTACCAAAAATTCGCAAAAAATATCCTGTCTCAACCACGCCAGAAACACTAAGCAGCAGTGAACAGTGGCTAAGCAATCTTATTCATACAGATTTAGAACTTGACGAAGATGTAGCTGACTACCCTTCACACTTACACATTGATTTATTGCCCCGAGCACAAAAACAAGGTCAAGGCAAAGCACTAATGTTAGCACTGTGGCAAGCACTCAAAAAAGCAGGTTCACCAGCGGTACATTTAGGTGTCAGCAGACAAAACACAAATGCAGTTGGCTTCTATAAAACCATCGGTTTTAAAACAATACAAACCTACGACACTGTATTTATGATGGGTAAAAAGCTATAAAATTTAGTGGTTGAGTAACTGAATAATTTCCGTTTCAATTTCACGTAATTTCTTTTTGCAAGCACTCACTTTTTTCCGACGTTTCATGAGGTTATCTGATGGATGTAAAAGGTTAGGCGTCTCACTTGCTACAAGTAGCACTTCAGCATGCTTCGATTTCAAGACTTTGCTGGCATTGATGACTGCATTCTTTGTACGAATGCATGACAAGATAGCTTTTCGACGCACTAAGTCCTGTGGTGTTTGTTCTTTTTCAAACTGACTGTTACCAACAATCCTACTGATACTCTCAACAAAGTCTTCGAAGGAAACATCTTTAGTCTGACAGGCTTTTTCAAACGCAAACTGCGAGGTTTCTAAACACTCTTTAGGCTGCTTATGCCTATCTAATAGCAACTCTAAATGGGTCTTGAATATATTGTGTAAACCTTGGTGTGCTTCAACATCACGTTTTTCTATCTCTTGTTCTATTTCCTTGCTTGCTGCACTAAAAGAACCCTTATTTGCACCCAATTGTTTATGGTCTTTTAAATCTTTCCTAAGCTTTTTAATCTTACGTTCGTTAAGCCAAATATCGGTTCGTAAGAAATGTTGTTGATTTCGCAAACGCAATCCTTCAAACTTTTGCAAGATACTAAAAGCGTGACGCAGTTTTGGCATATCTTCGATACGAACATTATTACTAAACAAGATATCTGAAATATCTTGTTCATAACCATGCTCTTTACCCAGTTGCTGTTTACGATATGTGTCTACAACAATTTCGGCAATCGTATGAATCGCTTTGACAATTTTGAGGTCAATGTCTTGACTATGCTTACGCAATGTTTGAACAACTGTTGAAAATTGTTTTTGCTTGCCATCAATCTCTGCGTCTATACGGTGAAGGCTCAACTCTTGTTCAGTACTTGCTAGCGTAGTGCCAAGTTTTGCTAATTCCTTCTCCAGTGATTCTTGCTCTAAACGGTACATACTGCCACGTCTATCTGACTCAGCATAATTATCTTTTAAGGTTCTTAATTGATTATTTAATTCGATGATCTTTGGTTTGAGTTGCAATTGCTGCTCTTCAAGCTGTTCCAACGTCCATTTACTAAAAGGTCGTGGCAAAGCTTTTTGTTCTTCGAAATCTAAACGAATATCGACTAACGTTTTGTCTGAAGTACGGATTGTCTGAACAGATTTCAAATGGCTAAGTTTTAAGCGTTCAAAAATCAGGTCTAGCTGCTCGAGCTTACCCAACTTCTCTTCAAACAATGTTTTCTTGGCTTCAGCAGGATAGGAAACATTTGCATTATCTTTTGTTTTGTTTTTTGTAGAATCTTTTTTTACTTCAGTAATGCCATCCAACAAGTTATTAAACCCTGTTTTAATAGCAGCCCTAGCCTGCTGCTGTTCTTGCTCTTTTTGTTTAATACGAAACTCAATTGCCAAAACCTTATCACTTAACTCCGCCAGATTATCAAATTCAACATAGCTTTCTTCAATCGATTGCTGAAGCTTAATCGCAGCAACAGTATGACTATGTACCCGTTCATTCAAAAGTCCAACTGCACCACTCAAAGCCTGTAAGCGATTGCGTAGTGTCGGGTGAATGGTCGCCACTTCATGGTGAATTTCCTGCCAAACCCTATCTACCTCTTCATTGAGGACACGGTAACTTTGCATTGCATACACATCAATAGTTTGCAATAAGTCATCGCCATAGAGACCACTCACACTTTCAAGCTCTCGCCTTCGAGAATCGTTATTTGGGACGGTAGTACTACGATCAAAAACACGCAATACAGCATTTCCTCCAACGACCAAGCTTGTTGTAATCAAATCAGGGAGTGACTTCATAAAGTGTATCCAGACAATCTCTGTTTTTTTGTAAGAACTACTAGGCACATGTAATAGCAAATATAACATTAAAAAAGTTTCAGATTTATCATTTATCCCTCATTTTAACAAGGATTGAATAAGCTCTTCAAGCACTGTACTATTTGATATGGAGATCGAAAGCTATGTTGCTTTAATCGAAGCCGTACTAGACGAGCCTATTACGAATCTTAGGATTATTGATAAAGGCTGGACCAATCTAGTTTTTGATGTCAACGATACGTGGATTTTCCGTTTTGTCAGAAATGCAGACAGTAAACAGATTGCTATCGAAAAAGACTTTTTGCCGAATTTTTCAAAGCGCTCCCCAATTACAATTCCTACTCCCGTAACCTTTAAGAATTCTGCTAACTCAAGTGGCTTGAACTATCTTGTTTATCCTAAAATACATGGTGAACGGTTGAGCCAAGGACGACTTGATGGGTTTACACTAGGGGAGCTCGAGCTCCTCTGCAAATCCTTAGGTAATTTCTTAAGCAGCTTACATCAGTCTAAATTTCAACACCCAAATCTACTTGCCTACCCATACGGTGGTTCAGATTTCTGGAATGACCTATGGCCACTCGTCTCGCCATTGCTAAACAAGAAATCTAAAGAAAAAGCCTTGGCTTATTTTACAGAAACAATTGAACTACTTGAACAATCTCCAATAAGACAAACACTGACCCATTCTGATTTAGGACCAAACAATATGCTCTTAGATGCCTCTAAAAATACACTTGCAGGTATTATAGATTTTGGCGATATAGCCCTTGCAGACCCAGCGATTGATTTTTCCAGTTTTTACCGAAACTTTGGTAGGCAGTTTGTAGAAAACATTTTGCAGCATTACACTGCACCCAGCACTACACCCAGCACTGCACCCAGCAACGATAATTTTATGTTGAGGATTGACTATCAATCAAAACGAAAACTATTTTTCGTAACTTACTTTGCAATGAACTATGGTTTTGAAAAAGCTGTTCCAGATCAAATAAGCGTTATAGAAGCTATGTTTTGAACGAGGATATATATTCCTTTGCTTGTTCTTTCCATTGACCCCATGGTGACCAAA
>CALHRJ010000189.1 GCA_938038395.1 uncultured Deinococcales bacterium
ATAATAGAAACTGTTTGCTGAGAAAATTATGATTTTAATAAGTCAAGCTAAAGTGATGGTGTGGATTCTTTTTGGGTTCTAGAGGATTGGGACATGTCTGAAAATCGCTAGAAAGCTAAAGTACTAATCTCCGGGTTTCACCTGAACGTCTAAAAGTAGGCACTTTTTCGAAAGTTCTATTACTTACAATGGTTAGGACAAGTATTACAGCTGTAATTCACCTTCTTCTTTAAGGTAATTTGCGTCTGTGACAGCAATTCTTAACTATAAGGCTACTTAATGATGAAATATACTTAAGTTTAATTCAAGTTAGGTCTACCCCTGCATACCCCTAACTTGCAAAAAAGTCTTCGGTATAACTAGAAAGCCTTATTTAATAACAATTACTGAACTCAAAAGCTGTCCTAACCATTGAAAATAGTTCAAGTATAAAAACTGTTTTCAGATATTTGGCATTTGTACTAATGTCCACAATATTGACAAACGAGTTAACCTCAACCTAGCGTTGCTATGCGTTTAACAGTAACTGTCTAATACCGAAATGACTTAAGAGTGTCGTAATTTCAAGAAGTACAATATCAGAGAAAATGCTCATCTTTCGGTTCTTTTGACGAAGCATACGACAATAGAACTATTACATTCATCTTTCAATTTAGTATAAGTTTTCTAACTGAGGGGATATTTTTTGTAATTACTGATTGTTGCTCAAAAAAGAGGTGGTATCGAAATTTTGATACCACCTCTACTCATTTTAAGTTTACTAGTGTTTAAGGTCCAAAAAGTAAAGGTCGCAAAGCAATTAAAGAAAAACTCTCGTACCAAGCACCGATTACTAATAAGACCAAGGCAACAGGCAGCATCAACCAAAGTTTACGTACTGCTTCTGGTAAAGCCTTAAAGCCTTTTTTAACTAGCGTAACGAGTAACATACCTCCACCAGCAGTTACTAAAATATAGGCCATAATCTCAATTATTAGCGTTGGAAGATGCAAAATAAGTTGCGGTTCAAACACACCAGCAAATGGAATACCGAGTATAAACATACGTGCCATATTGACTAAATAAGCAGGTATACCAAAAATAAGCGCTGGTATAAAGGTTGTACTAAAAGCACCCATAGAGAAGTTCCAAGAAGCAGTTACAGCAGCAGTTTTAAGAACATCTCCATTTTGCAAATGTTCTACAATACCTATGGTATTTAAGCTTTCCCCCACTATTTCTATAGACATATCTATACATGCTTGAGGTAGGGCAAGACCTGTCATAAGGCCAAGTGCAAAAAAACCATAAATCAAAACACTTGTAACTATAACGAGACGTTTATGTTCTAAAATAGCTTGCCAACCTAGGTAAAGCCAATTCCTAAAAAAGTTAGCTCGAAAGAAAGAAGCTAAAAGCACCAAACTAAAGATAACGAATATCCAACCTATATAGGGGCTATCAAAAATTGATGGTAAGATGCTGCTGTTGTTATTGCTATCCATAACCTCAAAGCGAACACGTCCTGCTTCCCAAGGTGCTGCTGAATCATCAGTTGGTCTGAGTGCAACTTCCACTTGGCCCGTTGTATCACCAACGTTTGCTGGGAAACTAACTTTCGTTATGCCTTCGGTGCCTTCACCATCAAACAACTCTTCACGTGGGTCTTCAAAGTTAATGTTTAAGCCTTCGACTAATTGCGGGGTTGTACCAATCACTGCAAAGTCTTGGCAGAGTTCTGTAGCAGGGTCGTCCCCTTCAAGATAGTTACGAGGTTCAAAACCTTTGGCTAATTCCTGCCACTCACTGATTGCTGTTTTAGCCACACTTTGGGCTGTAACTGCAGGCGGGGCTGTAACTGCAACTGGGGCTGTGACCGCACTTTCTTGGGCTAAAGCTGTATTTAGCCCAAATATTAATGCAAGTAAAAGCAGTGTTGCATAGACTAGTTTTCTTTTACGGGTTTTCATGTAGGTAGTGTCTTACCTTTCTTTCTTAAGTCAAGCTTTGTCTAATGAACAACCTCGCAGCAAGCTGACAAGGTATCGATGGAAAAACTTAGGACTTTGAGTCCCATTGATTCTGAATATCTAATTCGAAGCAGTCTTCGAGGAATTTATCATCCTGAAAGTTCATTATTAAACTTCTTGAAGCGTTAGTCCATCATCACAAAGCGGACAATTGTTCGCTTCGTAAGTAGGGAATTCTAAAGTTACTAATGAGTATAGAGGAAGCGTTTCAGGAAGTTTTGATAAACCTCTATCGATTATGCAAGCTACGGCCTGGCAGTTGCCACCTTTTGCTTCAGCAGCTAGGACAGCTTTGTGTACGCTACCACCTGTGGTTAGCACGTCTTCAACAGCTATAAACTTAGTACCAGCTTCGATTGGGAGTGCTTCACGGACTAACATGCCACCTTGGCCATCCTTTTCAGCGAATAGGGCACGTTTGTTCAGGGCTCGAGCCACAACGTAGGCCAGCGTCACACCACCCATTGCTGGGCCAATCACAAAATCAATTTCATCTAGGTTATCAAGCTCATTTTTAAGCTTCTCGGCAAGTAAGTTACCAATAGCATCAATATGTTCTGGATGCTGCAAAACCGTCGTTGACTGCAAAAAGAACGGCGAATGACGTCCTGAAGCAAGCAAGAAATGACCTTCTAAATAAGCACCTGTTTGTTTATAAGTTTCAAGTATATCCATCTTAAACGCCATCATATTACATTCGGATTGCTTTGTTAGGGTTATGTAAAACTTAGTCCAAAGTCAAAACGTTACAGATTTGATTTTATAGATTCTTTACTTCTATAGCTATTACTTACACTTACGTTTAGAGTCTTTTAAAGATATGGTCGTACTGCTAGTGAATTTGTTAGGGTTAATTTGTTAGGATACTGTACTCAGCAATTGAAGGCATAGATTGCTTTGGCAAGCATCTCTAAAGATAAGTTGATTAGCACATGGCTTTAACAAAAGAAAACATCAATAAACCATCAAAAAAAACTGCCAAGTCAACGCCCAAAGTGCTCCGTTATCTAAGTGCTAAGTGGCAGCAATGCAAACGCGTCTATTATGCATTTTTCCCTTATACCTTAACTCCTAATGATGATTGGGCTAAAACTGTACTAAGTCCTATCGAATATGACTTATATGCCCAAATGGATGTGCGTGACCGATACCACGCCTGCAAGGTTGCAGAATTGCTACTGTATTACGCTCCAGAAAGCTCTCAAGCTTTGCTGGGTGCAGCATTTTTACATGACATCGGCAAAACACAGGTTCGTTACAATCCGTTGGAACGTATTTTTGTGCATCTCTATACGCCAAAACATATTGCCGCTGAACCTAAAGCAACTGGTTTAAAAGGGTCATGGCAACGTCATCTCTACCATGATAGTTATGGTGCAAGCTTAATTCGAAATGCTGGTGGCAATGAACGTATGGCAGAAATTGTTGCCGCGCATCATCACCCCAAAAATGACGATGAAGCTGCTTTACTTAAATATATCGATGAAATGTTTTAAACAATGACTGCAGAAAATCAGCTAGATAAGCAACTATTTAAAAAACACCTAAATTGGCTCTTTGAGCAACAACGCTTTTTAAACCCAACTTTGGAACGTACGAAAACCCTATTGGCATTTTTAGATAATCCTCAAGAAAACTTCGATGTGGTACTTGTTGGTGGAACCAATGGCAAAGGTAGTGTTGTGGTAAGCCTAGCTGCCATGCTACAAGCAGACGGTAAACGTAGTGCCAGGTTCATAAGCCCACACCTAAGTTACTTTGCAGAACGTTTTGTTGTTGACGGTAAATCTGTAAGCGACAAAGCGATTCTGGAAGTTATAACCGCCTTAAGACCTGAGGCTGAAAAAATAGGTGCTAGCTTTTTTGAAATTGTTACGGCCATGGCTTGCAAGCTCTTTGCAAATGCAAAGGTCGATATTGCTATTTTTGAAGTAGGCATGGGTGGACGTTTTGATTCAACCAACTGTTTAGACCCTATCGTGAGCATCATCACCAATGTGTCGCTAGATCATACAAAAGTGCTTGGTGATACCGTTGAAGAAATAGCTGCTGACAAAGCACAAATTATGCGTTCTGGAAAACCCTGTTTTAGTGCTGCTACAGGCGGAGCTTTAGAGGTTTTAAAATCTGAAGCGAAAGAAATAGCTGCCGAATTTACTCCTTTACAGGATATTACACACACAGGAAGAAATCTTGGTTGGCGTGGCATAGAAATTAATGTAGAAATAGAGACTAAGACTTTAGCTGTTCAATCGCCTCTATTAGGCTTACATCAAATAGACAATGTTTCTTTAGCAGTCTTAGCAGCCAAAGCATTGGGAACGTCATCTACTGCTATTCAGCAAGGAACTAAAACTGCAAAGTGGGCAGGCCGTTTAGAAGCTATCACCGACAAAGAACAAACTTTCTTACTCGATGGGGCTCATAACCAAGCATCTGCTAAAGCATTAGCCACTGCTATTCAAGATTTAGGGTTAGAAAAGCCTGTGTTAGTTTTTGGCATATCTAGTGACAAAAATATTCACGATGTTGTTACAGAGTTACATAATGCTGTTGGTGACGTAGTTTTATGCAAAGCTGAAAATAGTCCAAGAGCTGCTGAACCTAACATGTTGCTAGATATTTGGGCTGAGCATAAAGAGCAAAGGCAGCTAGCTATTGCAACTTCACTTCTAGATGTAATTGAGAAGGCTCGAGCCGTGAATACAATCGGCTCCAAACAAGCGATTGTCATAGCAGGAAGTCTTTACCTCATTGGCGAAATACGCCCGCTACTACTAGCAGAAGAACAAGAGTCTTGGGAGCGCTGGCAATAAGGAAATATC
>CALHRJ010000190.1 GCA_938038395.1 uncultured Deinococcales bacterium
TCGCCTTTGCCTTCTCCCTTGAGGGAGCCTTTACTATGTGTTGTTGCTAGATTACCCACAGACATTACCATTCGCATACATTACCTTAAATTTCAAGGTTAAGTATTATTATTTGCTGTAATTGTTTTAGTTTTTGTTTAAAAACTGAAGTTTTTCTTACTTTCAGTTTAACATAGGGTATGTCCCATTTTAAGTTGAATAGCGTTTATGAAACGATTAGCTTTTTTTGAGGGAGCTGAAGTTTGTTAGTTCTATGGATTGGGAGATTAGGAAGGCTCGAGCCCTGTCATCACACAACAAATCCAACTCACTTGACCTCTCCTCTAACCCATAACGTTCTGTATATTCCCCAGCCTTATCGGCAGTGCTATTTAACGCAGGATGCACAACCATCTCTGTAACACCCTCAGGAATCTGCTTGATAATCGCCTCAAACTTTTCATAGCTATAATTACGAAACAGATCTAAGAGCAAATGATTAGGCGTTCGCAAACTATGCGCTTCAATATCTTTCGTACGTTCCCGTTCCCAAAGCACCATCTTAGGTAAGGTCTGCATCATCAAAACAGGATTCTGCAAGCCCAACTGCACATAGTCCCAAACATAATCCGTAGATGTCTTTTTATTAGGCACCTTTACCTTAATAGGTATAGGTTGACGAATAGGTACATCGTACTGCTGTGCTAACTCAACAACGATTGGAAAAAATGGATCATAAATAACAAAAACATGTTGATGGTAATCAATATGGTCAAAGCTACGTCCAGAACGCATAAAACGAGCTGCCTGTGCTTGCGCTTCAGCCCGAAGTTCATCAAAAGATACGTCTCTAAAGCGCTTGAGTAACTCAATTAAAGAATAAAAGTTACCCTGAGCATTCACCAACGTTGGCACAAGTTCAGGTGCTAGTACGGGCTGTCCAAGCGTTACATTCAAATGCAAGCCTATGGGCATAGCTTCAGGCGCATTTTTTACCCAATGCGATGCTTTGCGCATATTCATAATCGCAGAAGTTGAGCTGATGATGCCTTCGCTCCAGCCCTTTATAATGCCTTCGCTCACAGGTGTAGACAGTCCATAATCATCTGCATTGATAATAAGTTGTTTTCTTTTGGTCTCTGCCTGTGTATCGAACATAATATATAAGTTTAGCTGATTTTAAATATAAAGCTTAGCACGCAATTGTATGAATATCATTGAAATACTTTATCTTTTCAAAAATGAGTCAAACAGTATTGACACTATTCACAGCTACATGTTGATATACATACTATGGCATTTGATATAAGCACACACACTCCAACAGAATCTGCAAAAAACCGTGCAGAACAAGCAGGTCTGGACATAGAACAACTTCGCAAAGACGAACCTATTCAATATGCCATCCTCAATGCCGTAGCTTGCTTAGATGTAGACAATCCTTTAAAAGATGCTGTAGCGATGAGCTTACATCAAAAATTTGCAGACCATCAATTCTTTGATTTACCCATTAGTCAAACACGCACACGCTTACTCTGCTTCCCTGCTCTTATCAAAGAAGAACTAAAAAGTTTAGAAAGTTTGTTGTACAAACTAAGTGATGCAGACGCTATGAAAGCGCATCATGCATTCTTCCGAGTGGTTAATGACCAAAAAGGGGAACACCGAGAATTTGCATTGCCTATTGCGCAAGTAAATTGGCAAGAAGATTTTGATGTCATGGTTGGACCCTTTGCAACACAAGAATTAGCTGAAGAGTGGGGCAAAGAAACGATAGGTCCAGCACAGAACGCTGCCTATGACACGATTCCTTTGAATGGTCTTTGGTTTTGTGATGTTTTTGAGGGTAATTTTTAAGTTGCGTCTTCTAAATCGTTTTTTCTAGCTCTTAAAGCTTTTAACATTCTATCTACTGCCATCATTGCAAAAATAACAGGTGGCACTGCCCAAATAGAACCACTAGATGCTGCAATTTCTACACCTTCAACTGTACAATTCGCTAAAGTTGCATCGATACAATCACGAAATCTAAAATAGCGAATGTAATAAATATAGCTAAACACTAAGGTTAGTGCAAAAAAGCTAAAGGCAACGATGAATTTATTTTTTGTAGTTGGTTGAAGCATACTTAAGATATATCAAGCGCAAAGAATGTTTCGCTTCCAAAGTCTCCCTGTTCCTCGTGTGTAATACGAAACCCAAAGTTTTTGTAGAAGTTTATAGCGCCAGTCCATGTTGAGTTTGTTTCTAAAATTAGTTTTTGTAAGCCAAGGTTTTTGGCTTCTATAACAAGCTGTTCTAAGATTTTGTTTGCAATGCCTTTTCTTCTTTGATGACTGGCTACAGACATTCTGACTATTTGTGCTGTGCCATTGGGTTCAAGAATAAATGCACCAGTCCCCACAATTTCATCTTCCAACCAAGCAACCAAAAATACAGCATCTTTATAGCTGGTCGCAATATCATTCAAATCTGGGTTTAAACTGCTATCAATCTCTCCCCAGTACTCAACCATGCCAGCTAATATAAGTTCTTTAACTGCAACTTGATTTTCAGTTTGGAATGCTTTGACTGACAGCTTAGACATAACTCTAAGTCTTAAACTTCTGGATGATTCTCAGTTAACTCAATATCAACCAGCGGATGGACTATCATTTCATCATCTTGACCATGAAAATATTTGTAAACATCTACCATATCAAATACAAGTGCAATCATATTCGAAACGAATAACAAAACTATCCAAATACTAAATAGTGATAAATCAAGATTACTAAAACGTGTAGCTAAGAAAATCAATACAGGTATCCACCAAAGATAGGCTGCACCTAACAAACGTACAAAGCCCTTAATTTCGGCTAACCAGAACATTGTGGCACTACTTAATATAAAGCCTGTTAAAACCGCGATAGCTTCTGGTCTTGGCAAAAATACCAAACTAAGAAGGTTGATAGCAACTATCCAAATAGTCCAAACCAGCATTGGTTTTTTCATATTGAATAAACCTTGAAGAAATTCCTGTATTTCGTCCAACAACATCATCATAAAAGTACCTTCAGTAAAACAGGAGGTTAGTATAACACCAACCTCCTGACATAATATCTAATTTTAGTTTTTCTTAGCTTTAAAGCTAACTTTAACGGTGTATGCAAGCCTTAAAGTGGTCTGGACTTACTTCTTCTAGCTGTGGTACAACTTCTGCACATTCTTTGGTAGCAATTGGGCAGCGGGTACGGAATACACAACCACTTGGTGGGTTAATCGGAGAAGGTATGTCACCTTCTAGCAAGATGCGTTCACGCTTTAAAGTTGGGTCTGGAATTGGAATCGCTGAAAGAAGTGATTCTGTATATGGGTGAATAGGATTGCTATAAAGCTCTTTTGCTGGTGCAATCTCCATAATTCGGCCCAAGTACATAACAATAACTACATCACTAATATATTCAACAACTGCTAAATCGTGAGCAATGAAAAGCAGGGTTAAGCCTAACTCTTCTTTAAGGTCTTGAAGCAAGTTAACAACCTGTGCCTGAATAGACACGTCAAGCGCAGAAACTGGCTCATCAGCCACAATAAACTGTGGATCAACAGCGAGGGCCCTGGCTATACCAATACGCTGACGTTGACCACCTGAGAACTCGTGTGGATAACGGCGCATGTGTGCGCTTGAAAGACCTGTTTTTTCAAGCAAGTCTGCTACTTTTTCATCTTTTGCCTTACCTTTAGCAAGGTTATGAATCTGAAGCGCTTCACCAATAATGTCACCAACAGTCATACGTGGGTTAAGACTCGCAAATGGATCTTGGAAGATGATTTGCATTTCTTTACGGTATTCACGCATGGTCTTCTTATTAAGCTTAGTTACATCTACACCATCAAAAATAACTTCGCCAGCGGTTGGTTCAATCAAGCGCAAAATTGCACGACCAGCAGTCGTTTTACCTGAACCAGATTCACCCACAAGACCAACTACTTCTCCTGGACGAATTCTAAAGTTCAGGTCTTCTACTGCTTTTACATTGCCAACAACTTGCGAAAGTATGCCACCCCGAATTGGGAAGTACTTCTTGAGGTTTTTAACTTCTAAAAGGTATTCATTACCTTTTGCTGTCTTTGTTTTACCGTCTGTTTTACTTACACTTTCAGCTACTGCACTCATGCTACAACCTCACCCTTTAATGCGGCACGTTCATCTGCAACAGATTGCCATCTTGCACAACGCACCATGTGTCCGCCACCAGAATCTGCTAGATCAGGAACACTGTCCATACAAATATCTTTTGTATATGTACAACGTGGATTAAAAGCACAACCATCTGGTAAGTAAAGTGGGTTAGGCACGTTGCCCGGAATTGCTTCCAAGCGTTCTTGATGCTCGGCTGCTTTATCCACTCTTGGTATCGAGTTTAGTAGGCCCATTGTGTATGGGTGTCTTGGCTTAGCGTAGATAGTTTCTACCTCTGCCTCTTCAACTGCGCGACCTGAGTACATAACCACAACACGGTCAGCAATCTCTGCCACTACACCAAGATCGTGTGTGATGAACAAAATAGACATACCAAGTTCTTTTTGTAGCTTACGCATAAGATCAAGGATTTGTGCTTGAATCGTTACATCAAGCGCTGTAGTCGGTTCATCTGCAATGAGAAGCTTTGGACTACAAGACAGTGCCATAGCAATCATGACACGTTGGCGCATACCACCAGACATTTGGTGAGGGTAATTCTTGACACGCTTACCTGGTTCAGGAATACCTACCAAGTCAAGCATGTCGGCTGCTAAGTTCATAGCTTGTCTTTTGGTTTTTCCTTGGTGAAGTACGATTGCTTCTGCAATTTGATCGCCTACGGTATAAACAGGGTTTAAGCTGGTCATAGGCTCTTGGAAAATCATGGAGATATCGTTACCGCGAATTTGGCGCATGCCACGTTCGTTGAGTTGCAAGATATTCTGACCTTCAAAGTTTATCTCGCCACCTGCAAAACGACCTGGTGGTGTCGGAATAAGACGCATAATCGACAGACTAGTTACTGACTTCCCAGAGCCAGACTCGCCTACAACTGCTAGGGTTTCGCCTTTATCGATGTGAAAACTCACACCATCAACGGCTTTTACTGTACCTTCATCGGTATCAAAATAGGTTTTAAGGCCTTTAACCTCAAGTAGTTTTTCTGCCATTTAGCAACATACTCCTTTAAAATAGACTATCAATTTAAAAAATAAAAAGCTTTAGTAACCTTAAAATAATCGGTATTACACGCTAACATATTTAACGCCTAAAACCAAAGCTTGTAACTAACAAATAACCAAACTGTAAACCATCTACTGTCACAGATAAAATAGTTAAATAGCACTTTCTAAAACATTTATATTCCACTTAAAACAGAATTTCAGCTGCATCTTATAGTTACAGTCTAATTTGTTACTCAATTAATAGCAAATTAATAAAGGGGTGCCTCGTTCAAAGCTAAAAACATATATGACTATATCGAAATATTGTCTATTGCTGTCGCAGTTAATCGTAGAAACACTTTAAGAGTTAAAGAGTGTTTCGTGTTGCTGGAAAATATCAGTTATCCCGTTTAGGACGATACAACTCACATTAATTTGTATTCTTATTGTTATAAATCAGTCGATTGATGTAAATTTTGTGTGTCTAGAACGCAATTTCATAAG
>CALHRJ010000191.1 GCA_938038395.1 uncultured Deinococcales bacterium
ACTACACCTAAGATGAGGCGTAGGGTGTCCGCGATCAGGCTCGAGCCGAACGGTAGCAAATAATTAACCAATGGTTTTTGTAGTTGTACACTTTGAGTTGTCATAAAAATCCTCCAAAACATTTTTTCAAGCAAATGCAACTATAACAACCCAAGGTCAATCATCATAGGTACGATACTTGTCCTAAAATACACAAGCTTATGGACCTATGAAAGGCGTATATTAATTGATATGAGTGAGCAAGAAACAAGACCAGAACAAAGTTCTAAATGGCAGACAACTATCGATACTGTATTCCCAAACCAAACAAACCCTTTAGGTACCCTCTTTGGCGGACGTGTACTAGAACTAATGGATGTTAATGCAAGTATCGCCTGTCTGCGCTACTGTCGACTACCTGTAGTCACTGCTTCAACCGAACCTATCGATTTTCGCAATCCTATCTTTGTGGGAGAAATTATTGAACTACGAAGCAAAGTAGTCTGGACAGGTCGCACTAGTATGATTGTACGCAGCGAAGTCTATGGCGAAAACCCACTTAGTGGCGAAAGACGCCTTTGTACCATCGGACACCTAAACTTTGTTGCCCTAAAAGATGGCAAACCAACGCCCGTACCAAGCATCAAAATCGAGACAGAAGAAGAACAAGTATTTTGGGATGAAGCCTGCAAAGTTAGGGAAAATATCAAAGCACGTAGAAAATAAGTGTGTGTACCTTTTCTGATATTAACAAGACTTATATAGATAATAGTTACGCTAAACCTTGCCTATACTTAAAGCTATGAACTTCAGCCTCTCAGAAGACCTCCAATTGATGCAACGTACTATTCGAGATTTTGCAGAACAAGAAATAGTACCCATCGCACCTGAACTAGACCGAACACATGTCTACCCATTTGACACACTCAAAAAAATGGGTGAACTGGGTCTATTTGGTGTCATGACACCAGAAAACTATGGGGGCACAGGACTAGGCACTTTAGCCTTTTCAGTCTTTTTAGAGGAAATCGCAGCAGCTGATGCAGCCCACGCAACCATTATGAGTGTGACCAGTGGTCTGCCACAAAAACTCTTACTAGACTACGGCACCGAAGAACAAAAGAAGAGCTATGTTCCAAAACTAGCAACAGGCGAATGGATTGGCGCATTTTGCTTAAGCGAAACACACTGTGGTTCAGATGCAGCAGCTATGACCACAAAAGCAGAAAAGGTTCCTGAAGGCTACAAACTCAATGGCACAAAAGCGTGGGTCACAAGTGGGAGCAAAGCACAACTTTATTTAGTACTCACTAAAACAGATGTCAATGCTGGCGCAGCAGGTGTGTCTTGCTTTGTTATTGAAAAAGGTACGGAAGGCATGAGCTTTGGCAAACCAGAAGAAAAGTTAGGTCAACACGCTAGCACCACAACCACTATCACTTTTGAAGATTGCATTATTCCTGAAACTGCACTTGTTGGTCAGGAAGGCAAAGGCTTTAGCATGGCAATGGCTTCGCTAGATGCTGGGCGAATCGGCATAGCAACTGTAGCAATTGGCATTTCAAGAGCTGCGCTAGAAGCAGCAACTGCCTACGCCGATGAACGCCAAGCCTTCGGTAAATCCATCCGAAACTTTCAAGGTGTAGGTTTTAAACTTGCAGATATGGCAACACGTATAGAAGCGTCTAGATTACTCACCTACAAAGCAGCTGCGCTTTATGATGAAGGTAAAAACGTAACTAAGGAAGCATCTATGGCAAAACTCTTTGCCTCAGAAACAAGTGCTTTTGTAACCCATCAAGCACTACAAATTTTCGGTGGTTATGGCTATGTCAAAGACTACCCTGTAGAACGATACTTTAGGGATGCACGCATTACAGAAATATATGAAGGTACCAGTGAAGTTCAGCGCTTAGTTATTTCTAGAGAGCTGTATAAATCATAAACTCAATCATCAATGTAGGTGTTTAAGCTTGACTGTATATACAATAGCAGAAAGTAAATTTAGACTATGCTTTTATTGTTTCCATGCGTACGGTCGTATCAAGTTCTATATCTAAGTCTTCTAAATCATCGTCCAGAACACGCAATTCTGCTACATAATCATTACTGAAAATTTCTTTTGCTCTGTCCATAATGTCACTAATCATAATGACTTCAAATGCCTGAACTTCAAAAAAGACGCTAACTATTTTAGGGTCTTGACTGCTGAAGGCATGACTATCTCGTTGAGTTACAAAGTCATTAAAAAATGTTTGTATTTCATTGGGTTTAAAATCAGTTTTGCTACGTAACTCTAAGGATAGTTGATACATTCTAGTTTTGAATATAACTTTATTAGTAAAGGATATGTACTACCTTGCGTTGAGTCAAAAGCCATTATCAACTAGTGGATCTCTCAGTATAATAAACTGAAAGATAAATGTTGAAATAGTGGCGTCGAATATAACGTTAAAAGAACCGAAAGATAGGTGTGTCCTAGGCTATTGTTAATCTTGGCAATATGACATTTTTGATTCATCTTGGTATTACTAATGTACATAAAAGTACTTGTTTTCTCAGCATTTTAAATATTGTCATATCTTGAAATAAAACTATCGTACGATGAATTTTACAGCTTTGTTAAAGATGAGTTCTAAGAAATCCAAATGAAATATATTTCTTCAAAACTATAGACTTGTTTTGGAATAGGCCTAAAAGTCTTAAAGCTATATTGAGTTAAGCTTATAAAAATCATTGCTAATATCTTGCAAGCACTATGCAAGTACCATGCAAACACCTTACAAACACTTTCCAAATAACTTGCAAATAATTTGTGGTTTTGGAGCAAAGCAGCTTACTTTATAGAAGCTTAATGACTTTAATAGCTATACTCACATGTTCTTTTGTGCTAGACTTAATTACTAAAAATCAATATTTTAGTAGAAATTGGAGAAACATGTTAAGACGTAAACTATCACCACAGACCCTTGCAGTTCTTAAGTATATGGTTGACAACCCTAAAAATGATGTATTCGGATTAGAACTCATCGAAGCTTTAGGACAACCAGCAGGAACCATTTACCCAATTCTTATGCGCCTAGAAGAAATTGGCTGGATTGCAGGAGAATGGGAAAGTATGGAACGTAAAGACAAAGGGCGCCGTCGCCGTAGATACTATCTACTTACCAAAGAGGGTAAAACCGAAGGTAAGAAGTATTTAAAGAATGGTATTAAAGAACTAAGCAAGCTAGGTTTGTTAACACCACCTAAAGCAGCTAAAGCAAAATAACAATTATTAAACCCCTTGGACTAATCCAAGGGGTTTAATAATGAACACAAGGATGAAAATTTCCTGAAACTTAGTTGGTATTCAAACAGAATTGATGTCAGGCTTCACCACATGTGTTTATATTGTTAGTGAATTTATGTTAATTCAGGATACTCTTTTGGGTTTGGACCAAAGCGGTTATCGCCTGACTCACTATCTTGAGCATGGAAAACAATAAGCATAATCCAACCAATAATTGGAATAAGTGTTAAAAGTAACCACCAGCCACTACGGCCAGTATCTTGCAATCTTCGCACCCCCACAGCAATACTAGGAACTAAAACAGCTAGACCATAAAGGTTACTTATAGGGCTGAAGCTACCCGGTCCACTAAAAGGGCTATTGCCAAAAAAGCTATCTAAAGCGCTTAATACCATTGAAATAATTGTACTAATTAGTGTAAACATCCAAAATTCTGTACGTCTAGCACGACCGCTTAATATCGCATATTTTTGTAATACTCTAAGATACCAATCCATAGTTAGCCTCTTTCTATATGTATTTTTAACCTTCGCTTAGGTTTTTATACCATATAGATTGAAACATTGGTCAATTTAAAGCAACAAAAATAGCTCGAGCCCAAACATTATTTAAACAATAATAATATTTTCCTAATAGCTTAAACGTCAGATGCTTAGCATTCAGAGTCTATACAGCACAAAGTAAATTGGAGAATGTTAAAGGACTTATGTTACCAGGTACAAGCACATTTGATTAATAGTGCATATTTTTGTAGTACTTTCAGATACCAATCCTTTTGTACCAGTAAATCAACCCGAATATAACTTATGATGTTAGCTATGGAAGCTAGACTCATCCAATTCCTTCACTATCAAAACTGGTTCTATTACTTCATAAAATTCTTTATCCTCAACTTTGTCAGAATGTTTTGGGGATTAAAAATTGTGGGCTTAGAAAATGTTCCGCGAACTGGCGGTTTAGTGATTGCTGCAAATCATATTTCAAGTGCTGACCCACCAATTTTGGGTATATGTATTCCAAGAATTGTTAGTTACTTAGCTAAAAAAGAACTGTTTGAAAACCTAGGTATGCGTCTTTTTATAACAGGCTTATATGCTTTTCCTATTGACCGTAGTCGTGCAGATATGGGTGCTATAAAAGAGGCACTAAGACGAATCAAAGCTGGCGGTGCAGTAGGTGTCTTTATTCAAGGAACACGTAATGCTGGTGATGCAGAGGCTATGAATGGTGCATCTTTTATGGCTCAACGGGGCGATGTACCCATTTTACCAGCAGCAATTCGCAGACAAGGCAAGAGCTATACGATTATTTTTGGCGAAGTTTTAACTGCCAAAGATAAATCAAAAGAGTCTATGCAGTTATTAACAAATGAGACTATGGAACGTATTCAAGATCTAGTAGATGCTCATTCGTTAAAAGTTAGTTCCTAGCGTCATTTAAAACAATTCGCTCGAATAATTCAACCTTTTTAGCAGCAAAACAAATAGCTTTACTACAA